>JAUVRU010000110.1 GCA_030597485.1 Anaerolineae bacterium | reverse complement strand
CAGGGGCGCGAGTGCGGCTCACTGGGCGATCTGGGATCTTTCAGTTTCCAGTTGTCCAAGAACATGACGGCCGGCGAGGGCGGCGTTATCACCACCAACAGCGCTGAGTACGCGGATACGTGCGAGTCGCTGGTATGGGGCGGGCGCAAACTTGGTCAACCCTGGTACCGTCACTTCGTGTTGGCCGCAAACGCCCGAGTGACTGGGTTTCAGGGAGCCATTCTCCTGGCGCAACTGGAACGCCTCCAGGAGCAGCGGGAGAGGCGCACGGCCAATGCGCGTCTTCTCACCGGTCTGCTGAATGAGGTGGAGGGTATTGAACCGCTGGTTGTCTTGCCCACCACCACTGCCCACTCCTACCACCTCTACATGTTTCGCTATCGGCCGGAGGCGTTCGGTGGGGTCGAGAAGGACAGGTTCGTTGCGGCGCTTCAGGCAGAAGGCATGGCCGGGGCTTTCGCCGGCTACACGACGCCGCTGTACGCAAACCCAATGTTTGTGGACAAACACTTTTTCGGTGGTCCTTGGCCGGTAGATGCGTGGAAGCACGGGCGGCAGCTTGACTACGCAGCATTCGCCGAACGCTGCCCTGTGAGCGAACGTGCCTGCGAGTCAGAAGCGGTCTGGATACCCCAGACGATGCTGCTCGCCGACGAGGACGGTATGCACGATATCGCGAAGGCCGTGAAGAAGATTCAGGCTCAGGCGAAGCATCTTCTATGAAGTCCTGAGTCGGCGAGGTGCCTGAGCAGCATTGTGCGGGTGTGGCCCTCGGAGCTCAGGTGGTGGGTCCAGTGACGGTGTCCCAGCTGCAGACGCGTGGGAAAGGCGACGGTCACAAACGAATTACCTTAACTCCCAGGAACCCCGCGACCATTTCCAATTCCGCGGTGAGGTCGCCGGGAACGAGGTGCACGTGATTTGCGTTCAAGGCCTGTATCAGTGTGTCAACTGGCGTGTCCAGCCGGGCCAGGGCGATGGGCCACACGTCCACGAATCCCCTTACCTTTTCGGGAGGATGATTCTCAACGGTACCTGTGAGGATCAGCATCTGATAATCATCCCCGGCTCGCTGAAGTCGCGCCAACGTCACCGGACCTTCACGGAACTGTAGCCAGACGTGGGCGCCTCCTCCCAGGTACTTGGGCGTTGCTGGAACCAGTTTGGTCTGCCTCAGGTTCTCGGCCGGGTCGTCGGACCGGGCAGCGAACCAGGTGGGGGCGGCGCCGCAGTTGACCAACACCCACATGCCGGCCTCTTCATCAAAGAAGCGGATATCAAGGAGGGATGCCGGACCGCCGGATAGCAGCCTCAGCAGCTGCATCGTCAGGGCTCCGTCGCTGTCGGCTTCGCAGGATGCCGGCGTCGGCTCTTTCGGGCCCTCCCAGTCATAGGGGTCGTTCAGGAGGCTGGCGCTCAAGCATTGAGTGACCTGGTATTCGCTCATCTCATAGTGGCACTTGATTCCCAGGAAGTCCCACCCGTAGTCGGAGATGATGTCTTTGGTGGCCAGGTAGGTTCGTACCTGATACTCCAGTTTGGACGGCGTCAGCTGCACATCATCGTAGCGAATCTCTGCCACGTGATGGGTCAGCCAGGCCAGGCCAGCCGTTACCCGCTGCCGGTCCACGAGTTCGGCCCGGCGCACGATTTCCAGCTGATCGACGTGGTCAACGTCCACCCCAAACTTCCGGATCCAGAGATTGGGTACGGGGACAGCGCCGTACAGTCCCATGCTCCTGCCGCCCAGCAATCCGTACACCTGCCCCCGCAACCGGTTTACGGCCGAAGCAGACCGGATAAAGGCCAGCACCCGAGCCAGGACCGATCGATCCTCGATGTCACCCCAGATGCGGACGTGCGGGATCTCCAGCTGGGCAAAAGCCGTGCCGATGGTCAGCAATCCATTTACGGAAGGGTAGTCAGGTTCTCTGGGCGCGAGCACCAGGAAGGGGGGGCGCAGGATCTGGGCAGCGATGACGGCAAAGTGGGGAAAACCGAAGGTCGGTTGATGGAAGACAGTGGCCACAACACCCGCTTGAACCAGTCTCGCAGCCTCGCGGCGAGCGTCCTCAGGGCAGGCGATGGGCGCGGAGCCGCGTATCACTTCCACTTCGCCGGTGGCCTCCAGAATCATCGTCAGTTCATCGTTGTATCGTTCGATGACCGGAAGCAGGCTCTCGTGCACGCGTCCCCGACCATCGGAGAGTGAGAGCACCCCTACACGATGTTTCACCGCGTTACCTCCTCTACCAACCATCAGCGCACAACCCGCACACTGCCCGCCGTCCGCCCAGAATGTTGACAACGCCTGGACGAACCCTTGCCAGGCTGGCCTGGCGCCGGCACCCTTACAGCGGCATCAGCAGGTAGGGTTCCTCAACCAGCTCTACCACCCTGTTCAGGAACTGTGCCGCCTGTGCCCCATCCAGGATTCGGTGATCGATTGACAGTGTGAGGAACACGGTGGGGCGCACTGCGAGCTGGCCATTGACCGCCACCGGGCGTTCCTTGATTCGCCCGACTGCCAGTATGGCGGATTGCGGCGGGTTGATGATGGCGTTGAACTGATCCACGGCGAGCGTTCCCAGATTGGAAACGGTGATCGAGCCTCCCTCCACATCCTGGAGGGTCAGGCTCCCGGATCGTGCTTTGTCCACAAGGCCCTGTCGTTCGACCGCGATCTGGGACAGCGACTTACGATTCGCGTCCCGGATCACGGGTACGATCAATCCGCGATCGGTGGACACGGCCAACCCCACGTCAATTGAGGTCAGGTCTCGTACACCGCCCTTATCCCAGACGGCGTTCACTTCAGGATGCTCCTCAAGCGCCTGGGCGGTGATCTTGACCAGCAGGTCGCTTATCGTGAACCGCACCCCTGCTCGCTTCTCGACTGGATCCAGGAGACGCTGGCGCATCTTCAGGGTTGAGCTGGCGTCGGCCTCCACGGACAGGTAGAAGTGTGGAGCGGTGGTGAAGCTCTGGGTCAAGCGCTCGGCCGTGACCTTGCGCACCCCTTGCAGTAACCTGATCTGCCCTTCGCCGATTTCCACTTCCGGGGTCGAGGGCCCCGTCGGTTTTGCCTGGCGGACATCTTCTTTCGTGATGCGCCCTCCGGGGCCAGTGCCCACCACCGTGTTCAAGTCGACTCCCAGCTCCATGGCTATCCGACGCGCTACCGGCGACGCCGCCACCTTCTGGCCTTTTCCTTTGGGCTTGGGGGCGGTGCGGTCCGCGGTTGCTGTGGCCTCAGTCACCTCCTGCACCCCCGCTGGCTGGGTTTCTGGTGCTTGCTCTCCAGCAGCCAGGACGTGGGTGATCACCTGGCCCACGGGGACTGTCATCCCTTCCTGTGCCAGAATTGGCCCCAACGAGCCTGAGGTTGGCGCTTCCACCTCGGCCGTGACCTTGTCAGTCTCGATCTCCAGAATCGTCTCCCCTTCGACAACCTCGTCGCCCGGCTTCTTACACCATCGCACGATGGTGCCCTCTTCCATTGTCAAGCCCAGTCTGGGCAACACCACCTCGGTGGCCATTGTTCTCTCCTTCTGTCCATGATGCCTGTTCTAGCTACCTGACAGTTTTCAATGGGACGCAGATTTTCGCTGATTCTCGCAGATGAAAACACAGAAAATCTAGAACAATCTGCGTTCATCTGCGTCCTGTTGGAAACACACAACCAAACTGTCTGGTGGCTAGATGCCTGTTCCAGGATGATGCTACGCTTCCTCGGTCATCAGGCGGCGGGCGGCCTCCACGATGTGTTTGGCGGTAGGAATGGTAGCGTCTTCCAGTGGCTTGGAAAACGGTACTGGCACATCTGCCGCCCCAATACGGATGATGGGAGCCTGCAGATGGTAGAACGCATCTTCCATGATCACCGAAGCTATCTCGCCAGTCACGCCATATGAGCGATAGCCGCCATCGGCCACGATGACCCGACCTGTCTTCGCTGCGGATTTCAGCAGGGTTTCCTTGTCGAGCGGAAGCAGCGTGCGTGGGTCCACCACCTCCACGCTGATGCCGCTCTCGCTCAGCTGGTCAGCAGCACTCAACGCTTCCTGAACCAACCTGGAGGTGGCAATGACGGTCACATCTTCCCCAACTCTCTTCACCTCCGCCTGACCCAAAGGAAGCAAGTATTCTTCTTCCGGCACCGGGCCTTTGAGGTCATAGATCATTTTGTCTTCAAAGAACATGACGGTGTTGTCGTCCCGGATGGCGGATTTGATCAAGCCCTTGGCGTCGTGCGGACTGGATGGCACCACCACTTTCAGGCCAGGGATGTGACAGAACCAGGCGTGAATACTCTGTGAGTGCTGTGACGCTGCCGAACGACCGGCACCCAGAGTGGTACGAATCGTGAGGGGGACCGTGGCCTGCCCACCGGTCATATAGCGGACGTGGGCTGCCTGATTGATGATTGGGTCCATGGCCAGGGTAATAAAGTCACAAAACATGATCTCTACCACCGGGCGCATGCCGGTGAGTGCTGCGCCCACCGCCATGCCCACGAAACCCTCTTCCGCGATTGGGGTGTCTATTACCCGCTGTGGGCCGAACTCCTGAAGCAACCCTTGCGTCACCTTGAAGACGCCGCCAGCGCCAGCGACATTTTCGCCCATGACAAACACATTCTGGTCGCGATTCATTTCCTCGCGCAGTCCTTCTCGAATGGCATCCCTGATGGACATCTCACGCGTAGACATGATCGGTCACCTCCTCAACAGATGGGAGTGGCGAGCTCTTGCCGAATTCCACTGACTCGTCCACCTGACGCTGAACCTCTTGCTCCAGAGCCACGGCCTCTTCTTCAGAGAGGACATTGTCCTTCATCATTTGGTCTCTGAGACGTTGGATGGTATCTCGTTTCTTCCAGTCTTCAAGTTCTTCCTCCGTCCGATAATCGGGCTTCACGTCTCCCACGTGGTGGCCACGGTATCGGTAGGTGACGGCCTCGATGATTGATGGGCCATCTCCCTTTCGCGCTCGCTCCACGGCGGTCTGAGTTGCCTCTAAGACCGCCAGAACGTCCATCCCATCCACGACCACCCCGGGGATGTGGAAGTGGTCAGCCAGTGATGCGATTCTCTCGCTGGCAGTCACGTCTTTCCACGGCGAGTACTCGCCAAACTGGTTGTTCTCACAGACATAGATGAGGGGCGTTTTCCACAGGGCGGCCATGTTCATTGTCTCGTACAGAACACCCTGGTTTGACGCGCCATCCCCAAAGAAGCACACCGTCACCTGGTCGGTCCCCCGCAGTTTGATTGAGAGGGCGGCGCCGGCGGCGACGCCGATCATGCCACCGACAATGCCGCTGGCCCCCAGCATCCCCGCCTCGAAATCGGCGATGTGCATTGAGCCGCCTTTTCCCCGGCAGTAGCCGTCCACTCGGCCCATCACCTCTGCCATCATCTCGTTCAGCCTGCAGCCCTTGGCAATGCAATGGCCGTGCCCACGATGCGTTGAGGTGATGTAATCCCGGGGCTCGAGCGCGGCACATGCGCCGACGGCAACTGCCTCCTCGCCAATGTACAGGTGAGCCAGTCCGGGCATCAGCCCGCGACGGTACACGTCCTCGATGGCTTCCTCGAAGCGCCGAATGGTCAGCATCTGACGGTACATCTCTGTCAGTGCCTCTCGATCGATGTTCATATACTTCCTCCTTTGATCAGTGAAAAAAATGGCAGAAAAGACTCTCGTGCGGACATAGGATCTCCCGGTGGTCCGTGAGGCTGACGCCTGTGTGGCACTTGGGAAGGATATGTGTTGAAGTCTGGATTGTCAAGTTCTCACAGCACATGAAGATCGTGTGATATCTTGGACAGCTTCTCCGATCCGTGTTCCGTGACCAGGAATGTGTCACCTAGCCAGATACTCGCTTCGCCACAGGTGAGATGGGGATGAATGGCGATTACCATACCCGGTTCAACAGCGGTTTCGTCTTGCGGGAGCACATACGGGGGCTCGGTCAGGTCCAGCCCCATACCGTGACCGGAGGGGCCTGCCTCTCCGTCCTCTGCCCGTTCCAGTATTGTCATAATGCCTGTTGCCAGTTCCCCGCCTGTGACTCCAGGCTCAAGCATCTCGCCTGCCCACTCCAGCGCTTCGTGGCAGAGATCAAACACCGTTCGAACCTGAGGTGCCGGGTCAGCCAGCGAGAAGACTCGGATTGTCTGGGTCCAGAATCCATCTGATGATGCTGGTTCTACCGAGAGACGGAATATGCCGTGATCTACGAGGGAACGGTCGGCAGGCATAGGCATTACCACGTTCCCGGCCCCGGAGCTCCCAAGAAGGAAATAGTCTTCAGCGCCCTCCGACACCAGCCGGTAGGATGCACTGGCGAAAACCTTGCGCTCAGAAACACCAACCTCTATGACGGACGGCAGGTTCTCGAACACGGAATCAGCCAGTATCACGGACCTGCGCGCCATATCGATCTCGGTCGCCGTCTTGACCGATCTCATCAGGCGAAATGAATCGGTGCTGGCCACGAAATCCATCGTGGGCATCGACGCAATGATCTGCGATTCGATGGAGCCGTGGAGGCTCTCAAAGCCCACCAGGCCGACGGTCGCCCGCCCCCCTCCGATCTCCGCGAGTAGGTCAACGGTGGCGGCAGCGAAGTCCTGTACTGGCCTGATATCTCTTACCCACGCCGTCTCCTGTGCCCATCCCGACTGAAACGAGCCGGCAGGCACGAGAAGCCCCGGTTCGTCCCCCTTGGGAACCACCACCAGACTGGAACCAAATGCCGTGGCGTAGTTGGTGAGGAACCGGACATTGCCTCTGTTCTGGATGGAATCAGTTGAGGCCGCTATCAGGATGTCCAGGTCCAACTCATTCATATAAGTGAACGTTCTATTCAGCCTTACCTGTTTCAGCGTGTTGTGCGAGAAGGGGTTGT
>JAUVRU010000395.1 GCA_030597485.1 Anaerolineae bacterium | reverse complement strand
CGTGTGTTGGTCGATCACTGGCTGGCGTCGGAGTTTCAGGGAGGGCGCTCCGCCCCCAAGGTAGAGAAGATCAAGGCGATGGATGTGCGTTATCACCAGGATGCCACATAGGGGCGGCTGTGCGGTGGGCAAGGATCGTGGATCCCCCTTGGGCGCATAGATGCCGAGAATAGCGTCCTGGATCAATGTTTCAAGATACATTCCATGGCTGTCGGCAGTTGCCAGTCAATAACAATTGTGTTATAATAGGGGTGCTATGAGGTCCAAGTCCTCGTGGACAGTCGAGTTCTACGTCGATGCGAGAGGCAAATGCTCTGCCCGTGAGTTTCTCGACGAGTTGCCGCCAGCGGAACGTGCCAAGTTGTTGCGCTCATTGGATCTTTTGGTGGAATTCGGCCCGAGGTTGGGACTGCCTCACGCCAGGCCTGTACAGGGCATGTGGGAGCTTCGTGGTGGTTCTGGAAGATTGTTCTACGTCGCCCACGCTAGTCAACGGTTCATCGTCTTGCATGGCTACAGAAAGAAATCCCGAAAGGCCCCGCTGAAGGAAGTTGAAACGGCGAAACGAAGATGGTCGGACTTCATTAAGGATGGCGGTTGAACAGGCAGGTGACGAAGGGAAAGAAACAGGGGCCGAAAGCGAACCATGAAGCACGCGAAAACGCAAACTGGTGAAGGAGAAGGCAAGGACAGGAGCAGAATGCCTGGCAAGACGATCCCGTTCGCAGAAGTGAAGACAGACCTGTTGCAGGATCCTGCAACCCGTCAGATATATGACGAGCTGGAGCCAGCCTACCAGGTGGCGCGGTTAAGGATTATGCGCGGCCTGACGCAGCAGCAACTGGCAGAGAGGGTAGGCACGAAACAGGCCAGCATCGCCAGGCTGGAAAGCGGGAAGCATCTACCCAGTCTGACCTTTCTGCAAAAGGTAGTGGCGGCCCTCGGCGGACAAGTGCGCATCGAGATCATGCCACACAAGGGGGAGGACGCCAGAGAGCCGTAGTCCCGGGTGCGAGACACTATTGTGGACAAATGTTGGTGCCTATGCTCGAGCGCGCAGGTTCTACGTCTAGTCGGTGCGTCTTGCTGTGAGCGCTTGCCAAGGTGTTGAGCCGCCATAGCCCGAGAAGTATGGTCATCGGCGCAGGGCACAGGCGACACAGAGAATTGCCTGGGTGACATTGATTTCGGCAATCTGGGAGGTGAGGGTATAATCCGGTACAGAATGACAAACCCCGGAGGACCCTCATGCCCCCAGGCATAACGATTGTAGGACTGGGACCGGGCGGGGCCGACCTGTGGACGGCAGCCGCCCGGCAGATTCTTACCGCATCCAGGGAAGTCTGGCTGCGCACTGCCCGTTGCCCCGGCGGGGAAACCCTGGCCCGACTGGCCGGGCAGAGCCACGGCCGGCCCCAGCTGCACTCGTTCGACACCTGGTACGAAGAGACGGCCGGTCTCGACTCCCTCTATGATCGGATCGCGGACCGCGTGGTGCAGTTGGGGGCCCGTGAGCAAGGGGTCATCTACGCGGTGCCTGGACATCCCTCTGTCGGTGAGGCCACGGTGACGCGGATTCGGGCATTGGCAGCCGAGGCCGACTTGCCGGTGAAGATCGTGCCCGGTCTCGGCTGCATCGAGCCGGCGCGGACGGCTCTGGGAATTGATGTCCTGGATGGCTTGCAGGTGGCGGACGCGGATCAACTGGCCGCCAAACATCATCCCCCGCTTGATCCTGACCGACCGGCGCTGGTGCCCCAGCTTTGGAACCGGCGCCAGGCCGCCCAGGTGAAGCTGACCTTGATGAACAGCTACCCAGGCAGCCACTCTGTCTCCCTGGTGCGGGCGGCGGGCACAGACCAGGAACAGACGACCACCTGTACGCTCCTCGATCTGGATTGCCAGCCAATCATCGATCACCTGACGATGCTGTATCTGCCGCCGGTACCACACCCGGCCGGACTGCCCGCATTCCAGGACACTGTCGCCCGTTTGCGCGCGCCCGGGGGGTGTCCCTGGGACCGCCAGCAAACCCACGAAAGCCTGCGCCCCTATCTCCTGGAGGAGAGCTACGAGGTGCTGGCGGCGCTGGACGCCGGCGACGCCGCCAGCCTGGTGGAGGAGCTGGGAGACCTGTTGCTCCAGATCGTGCTGCACGCCCAAATCGCGACCGAGTCGGGTGAGTTCCTGATGGCCGATGTCATTGAGACGGTGGATGCCAAGCTGCGGCGGCGCCATCCGCACGTGTTCGGGGACGTTGAGGTGAATGGCGTGTCCGAAGTGCTGGTCAACTGGGAGGCCATCAAGAAGGCAGAGAAGGCCGGGCGGACGGAAAATGAAGATGATGAGCAGGAGGCGGCACCGCTCGAGTCGGTTCTGGAAGGGGTGCCGCCAGGCATGCCGGCGCTGGCCCGCGCCCAGGCCGTCTCCGAGAGAGCGGTTCGGGTGGGGTTCGAGTGGCCCAACCTGCAAGGCGTGCTGGACAAGATAGCCGAGGAGGCTGAGGAAGTGGCAGCCGCCGAAAGTCCCGAGGCACGCGAGGCGGAGATCGGCGATTTGCTGTTCTCGCTGGTCAACGTGGCCCGCTGGCTGGGAGTGGATGCTGAGACAGCACTGCGCACCACCAACGAGCGTTTCAGCTGGCGTTTTCGCACGCTGGAGCGACTGGCTCAGCAGCGTGGCTTGAATCTGGGCGACCTGAACATCGAGGCGCTGGACGAGTTGTGGGAAGAGGCGAAACGGATGGAGGCGCGGGCGAGCGGGCGAATGGGCGAATGAGCGAATGGGCGAGTCAGCGAATGAGCGAATGGGCGAGTGGGCGAGTGGGCGAGTCAGCGAATGGTGCCAAAGGATTCAGGCCGATTCTTCTGGTTGTCCTGTTACTTCTTGTGGGAGGGGTGGCCTGCGGCGTGGGCGGGACAGTGGCTCACCGGCACAACGATATCCGGCGGGTGGCCCTGGCCCATGACGTGGCCGCCAGGGGGGCGGCGGACGAGCTGCTGGTTGCCTTCAGCTTCGTGCAAGTGCGCGACAACCTGGGATTCGAGGGCGGGAACACTGTCTGGCTGAATCCGGTGGCCCGGCGCGAATACTCCCGTCACCGAGACGTGGACAAATCCTACATTTTTCTTCATCCTCCCAGCGAGGATGAGGGTATCGTCTCCATTGTGGTGGATCGGGGCGATGCCAGTGGCGTTCAGTCGCGTCAGCTGACGTTGGAACGCAAGGAGGGTGCCTGGGTGGTGGTCTCCGAGCAGCCGGTCACATCCCGGACCTCCGCTATTGATCACTTGAATGGAGTTTAGATTGATGACATCCTTGGATACTTCGTTTTCCCAAACGGGCTGGAGTCTGGCCGATCTGTTCCCCTCGCCAGATGGTGCGGAGATGCAGGCCGCTTTCGACGAGTTGGAATCCCAGGTGACCGACTTCGAGGGGCTGCGTCCCCAACTCACGGCCGGCATCCCCTCCCGGGATTTCCTGGAAATGGT
>JAUVRU010000069.1 GCA_030597485.1 Anaerolineae bacterium | reverse complement strand
AAGTGGCCAGGGTAAGTTTGGGGGATAACGGTTCAGGCTATCCTTCAGCTTCCACCGCGGAGGCACAAGGGCGCTAAGGTGGACTCTGTCCATTCGAGGAGTTTGCATCCCCAGATGCAAATGTGGCCACGAGATACGGCATCTGGGGATGCCTTGCTCCATAGGTCAGCATCCCCTGGACAAGATATTGTGGCATTGGTGAAATGGACAAAGTCCAGCTAAGAAAACAGATGAAGATGCCGCTTTTCAAGGTGAGCGTTATTCTCAAAGCCTGCGTGCCTTTGTGTCTTGGTGGTCAGAACACACCTCACCTGAACGCGCACGTTTGGGACACAGACTTCCGACAGATTGGCCATGACCAGGAGTTGTGGATTGTAGAGGCAAGGCAATCGGGAGAAGATTTCTACGCTATTCGGGAGAGGGGCAATTCGTGTTGGTTCCGCCACGAGATAACCAGCGAGGCTCACGCTGGCTGGTTCACATCCTGCTCGCCAGCGGCTGGAGCGGCCGCGTCAGGCCGAGCGGTTGTCGGCGGCAGGGCAAAGCTGAACTTGCTGCCCTTGCCCACTTCGGACTCCGCCCACACCTGCCCGCCATAGCTCTCCACAATCCGCTTGACGATGGCCAGCCCCATGCCCGTCCCTCGCTGCACGGCCGCCTTGGCGGGGCCGGTCCGGTAAAACTCCTCGAATAGCTTGGGCAGATCGTCAGCAGCGATGCCCATGCCGGTGTCTTGCACAGCGCCCACCACCCGGTCGGCCGTCTGGCTCAGAGACACGGTCACGCCGCCGCGCTCGGTGTATTTGATGGCGTTGCTTATCAGATTGGTCCACACCGCTTTCATCTGATCCGGGTCGGCCAGCACCGGGGATATCCCCATCTCCACATCTACACTGAAGAACAGCCCCTTGTTTTCTGCCTCGACTCTCATCAGCTCCACCACGTTCTCCAGCACCTGGGCCAGTTGCACCGGCTGTGCCTGTTGAGTACCCTCGATCTGGCGGGCTTTGCTCAGTTCAAGCAGGTCCCGAATGAGATCCAGCAGCTCTTGGGCGCGGGCCTGGGCCCGGCTCAACACCTTCCTTTGTTTTTCCGGCGCCGCATACCCTCCCAAAACCAGATCCAGCGCACTGATGATGGTTCCTACCGGGGCCCGCAGCTCGTGGGTGACGGTCACGATGAACCGGGTTCGGGCTTCATCCAGTTCTCGCAGTTTGTCGTTGGCTTCCGTCAGTCCGCTGCTATGAATCTCGCAAGTCTGGCTGGCCTGCAACAGGTCCTGAGTACGCTCGCGCAGCCGGGTGGTGATGGAAGAGGCCATCGCTCCTGCCAGCAGCAGGGTGACGGTCATTGCAAAGACGTTGGCTGCCACGTACACCCCCTGCAGGTAGAGTCCAGCACCGGCCAGGTGAGGCAGGTGATGATGGGGTAGGACTCCCGCATATTCTCCCAGAACCATGGCCGCGTACAGAGAGGCTGCGAACAACGCAACCAGGAAACTGGCAGTGCGGGTGAGAAGGATGCTGGCAATGATGACGTGGAAGACGAGAAAGATGGCCAAGGGGTTTTCTACGCCACCGGCGAAGTGGAGTAACGCGATCAGAGCTATCAGGTCCAGGGCAATCTGCACCTGGGCAAAGACTGGCGATTGTCGCCGCCGGATGCCTGTGCCCCGCCTCAGATTCAATCGGCGCGCATAGAGTAGGAATACCACATTGTATCCGGCGATGGCTGCCGTGATGGCAAGCAAAGGGCCCACGGGCAGGCCAGGCTCCATCGCGCTGGCAACCATGATTCCGACCAGCGTGCCAGCCACCGCTATCCAGCGCAGGCGAACCAGCCAGTCGATGCGCTCTACCAGTTCTACCTGGAGAGGATGCTGCTCAATCAAGTGTCTTGACCGGTCACTTCGTTAGCAATACGCAGCACATCGGATAACGGCAAAGGCTTGGTGAGGAATTGGTCCACAGCAAGAGGCCGGTCAGTGGGGAAATGTCCCAAGTACTCAGTGTCCACGATGGAGGTAAGCATGACGACCGGAATGTCCCACAGTTCAGGATCTTCCTTCATGGTGGTGCTGACGTCCACCCCTTCAGTGGGATGTGCCATGATGACATCAAGGAACACCAGGTCGGGCTTCTCCTGCCGCATAAGATTCAGTCCCTGTGTGCCGTCGGCGGCGCTAATAACCTCAAAGCCGTCCGATTCCAGAGCCGTTCTCATGACCTCAACCAAATCGGGGTCGTCATCAACGATTAGAACCTTACCCTTGGTAGCCATATTGCTCCTCTCCTGTGTGGGGTAGATGGGACGGACGATGAATCGTTTCAATTATACTTTTCTCAGCAGGTAATGTCAAAGGCAACAGGCGGCCGGGTATGTCCGGGTGCGTCCGAGATTCCAGGTCATAGAGACTTCCGAAGTTTTCAAAACTTCGGAAGTCTGCCGAATTCTGGACACACCCGTTGTGTCCAGCATGGTTGCGAACACCCTCTGTCGCATGTTATAATGTGAAAGAAGTGGCGGAGCGAGGTTAGCAAGGTGATTCGACCGTTTCGACTGTGGGACGTTGCGCTGGTAGCCAGACTCCAGCAAGACGGCATGTCACTGGACCTGGAAACGCGCCTGACTCGATCTCATTCCCCCCTGAGCACGGCGCTCATCTCTCGCATGCCGTTTGCAGGGGATGGTACCTGCACGTGCATCGCAGATCACAAAGAGGAAAATGGTCACTGGCTGGGGCTGGCCCAAATACGCCAGCGCTGGGGGCGCCCGGAGTACCTGGTCACTTTCATCGCACCGGTGTTGACAGCCGGCGGTGGAGTCCACGCCCTGTGGCAGCGTCTGCTGACCTACCTGTGTGTGACGGCCGGCGAAAACGGAGCCCAACGGATTTACGCCAGTCTGCCACCAGAAGGGGAGGAATATCAGGTCTTTCGGCATGTAGGCTTTGTTGCCTACGCACAGGAGGAAGCGTACCAGTGGGCACCCAACCCCCTCCTGCCCCAGACAGAGCCTCTGCCCGTGCGGCATCAGCGAGAGCGCGATAGTTGGGGGCTGCAGCAGCTCTACGGCACGGTGACGCCCCGAGCCGTGCAAAACGCAGAGGGATCAGCACAGGGCCAGTGGGAATTGAGCCGACACGTGTGGGGCACGTCGCCCCAGCGCCAAGGGTACGTCTGGGAGAAATCGGGAGAGATCAAGGCTGCATTCCAGATCCGATCCAATGCCACAGTTCATTGGGTGCGGATGTTGCTTCATCCCGATGTGTTGGACCGGGCCGACGCGCTGGTAGCAGCGACACTATCTCGCGTTCGCCGCGCTTCTGGCCAAAAGATCTACTGTGCAGTGCGAACATATGAGGCCGGAATCCCGGCCGCGCTGGTCGCTTGCGGGTTTCAGCCGATCGGCAGCCAGACCCTGATGGTCAGGCATTGCGCCGTCAGGGTACGGGAACTTGTCACCCAGGCACTGCCGACATTGAACGGACACCCTGAGCGGGCCGCTTCCATCCAGATACCACAATCAACTGTTGAGCACTGACCCTGGCCACCTGACACTTTGGTTACTCGGTTCCAACAGGACGCAGATGCACGCTGATTTTTCTAGATTCCCTATGTTTCCATTCGCGAGAATTTGCGTCCCGTTCAAAACTGTCAGGTAGATAGACAAGTTTTCTTAGGTGGATAATGCCGATCACGGACGAACAACGCCAACAGTACAGGATGACCGATGACTTGATGGCCTTACTCGAGGTGGTTCCTTCCGACGTGCAGGCAGCGTTGAAGCAGATCAACCGGGGAGATGAGCTGCTGGAGATAGTACTTGACCTGGGTCGTAAGCCAGAGGCTCGCTTCACGGACGGGGAAGTAACGCTGAGCGAGGCCGAGGTGAGTGACGATGACATAGACTACGTGGTGCAGCGGATTGGCGAGTTCACCGATGACAACCGGGCGGGGATCGAACGCACTCTCCACCGCATCTCAGCCATTCGCAACCGGCAAGGTCGTGTTGTAGGACTCACCTGCCGGGTGGGGCGAGCGGTGTACGGCACCATCGACATCATTCAAGACGTCATCGAGTCGGGCCAGAACATCCTGCTGCTGGGTCGACCGGGCGTGGGCAAGACCACGTTGCTGCGCGAGGCAGCCCGGGTGCTGGCCGAGAAGAAACGGGTTGTTGTGGTGGACACCTCCAACGAAATCGCGGGTGACGGGGACATCCCCCATCCAGGCATTGGGCGGGCGCGTCGAATGCAGGTAGCCACTCCGATGCTCCAGCACGAAGTGATGATCGAGGCGGTGGAAAACCACATGCCGGAAGTGATCATCATTGACGAAATTGGCCGCGAGCTGGAAGCAGAGGCCGCTCGCACCATTGCCGAGCGGGGCGTGCAGCTGGTAGGCACTGCCCACGGCGGCTCGTTGAACAATCTGTTGATGAATCCCACCCTGTGCGACCTGGTAGGCGGTATCGACAGTGTGACCCTGTCAGATGAAGAAGCACGCCGACGGGGGACACAGAAGACCGTGCTCGAGCGCAAATCTCCGCCTACTTTCGATGTGTTGGTGGAGATTCAGTATCGCTGGAAGATGACCATGCATCACAACGTCACCCAGGCAGTGGATGCCTTCTTGCGAGGACAACGGGTACCAGGCGACGTCCGTTACCGCGCCGCCACAGGGCACCTCCACATTGAGAAAGAGTCTGTCAAGAAACAGAAACCGGCCGACGGGGTGGAGGTGGCTGCATCACCTGATATCGAGATTGAGAGGCAATCGCGGGCGACCGTTCGCGTCTATCCCTACGGCATCAGCCAGAATCGACTGCGCCAGGCGGCCAGCAGCCTGCAAGTACCCGTTGAGCTGGTTGACGACGTACGCAAGGCCAACGTACTGATGACGTTGAAGAGCTATTACCGCAAACGGGTCCAGCCAATCGCCGATGCCGAATCTTCGGGGGTGCCGGTCTATGTGCTGCGTTCCAACACGGCAGTTCAGATGCAATCCAGCTTGGCCGATATCTTCGACCTGAGCGCCCAGGATGTGGATCCTTTCGCCACAGCTATGCGGGAAGCACACGAAGCCATTAGTAAGGTGCTGGACGGTGCCCGGGCGGTAGAGTTGTCACCCCAATCAGCCGCTGTGCGCCGCCACCAACATGAGATGGCACGCCAGTATCACCTTGTCTCTCACAGCCGGGGCCGCGAGCCGCGACGTCGCGTGCGCATTTACCAGGGATAGGGACCGATGGGGCTGTTTATCACCTTCGAAGGGCCTGACGGCAGCGGCAAGACCACCCAGATCAAGCTGCTGGCGGACTATCTGCGGGAGATGGGCCACGACGTGCTCCTGACCCGTGAACCCGGTGGCACACCCATTGGAGATCAGATTCGGGGTGTGTTGCACGACATCAAGAACGTCGAGATGACCTCGGTCTCTGAGTTTTTGCTGTACTCAGCTTCCAGAGCACAGTTGGTGCGCCAGGTGATCAAGCCCCATCTGGCACGAGGCGGCACTGTGGTGAGCGACCGTTTCGCGGACTCGAGCATGGCCTATCAAGGATACGGCCGGCAATTGGATTTGGACACGATTGGGAGCACGACTCAGTTTGCCACTGACGGGCTGACACCCCACCTGACCATCTACCTGGATTTGCCGGTGGACGTAGGAATCAGACGCAAGCAGACGGCACACGCCGCCCAATCGGGTGAGTTGAATCGCCTTGATCGACAGACGATTGATTTCCATCATCGGGTGCGCGATGGCTATCTGAAGATGGCCCAGGCTGAACGCCATCGGTGGATGGTCATCGACGCTATGCAAGCAATTGACGATACACAGAGGGCAATCCGGGAGCGACTGGAAACGGCGCTGCCGGAAGTCAGAAAGGCAACGATAAGATGAAACTTGTCATCGCCATCGTCAATAGCCAGGACTCTCGATCGCTGGTTGATGCGCTTATGCAGAAAGGTCACCGGGCCACTCTGGTGAGCACGACCGGGGGGTTCCTGCGGGAGGGCAATGCCACCCTATTCATCGGCACGTCAGATGATGTCCTGGAGGAAGTGCTGGACGCCATCCGCCAGAATTGCCATACCCGCACGAAATACGTGAACCCGCTGCCCCCGGTAATGGAGCCAGGTGAGATGTATTTGCCTAACCCGGTGGAGGTAGAGGTAGGGGGAGCTACCGTCTTCGTGGTGGACGTGGCCCGCTTCGAGAAATACTAGCGCTGGTCAGCCCATGAAGGAGTCCTCTGCACCGGCACCGAGGTCGGGAAGTGCATCCTCGATATCTTCTGGGGACTGCCCGGTTTCAAGCCGGTCCACGACCTCTTCGAATTCGGGTCCCAGGTCTTCTCCCATCTCGTCGCCCATCTTGCGCATCCAGCGGGCCATCGACTTGGGATCATTCTCATCCAGGTCACCGAACTGGGCCGGGTCAGTCAGGTCCTCCATACGGCTGTCTTCCGAACGGACAATCCGAACCCTGGACACAAGCCGGGTGACATCCTCGCTGCCACAGTGAGGACAACGGGCGGTGCCGGTTTCGGCGTCAGAGAATGTGCGCCACCATACACTGAGCCGTCGCCCGCATTGGCGACAGCGATACTCGTAGACTGGCATTGATGCTATCCCTCCACAGTCAGTTGGAGATTGCAGCAAGATCATTATACCGCTTTCCCAACCTCTCAGGAAATCCGGCCAGCGAGGGAGGCGGAGCCTCCCGGCAAAGGGGGTGGTGTCTTGAGTCAATTCATTGATCCTTATCATCCGGATCCCAACCCGCTCCTGATCGTCATTTCAGGACCTTCGGGGGTGGGGAAGGACGTGGTGCTGAAGCGCATGAAAGAGCGAGGGTATCCTTTCCATTTTGTGGTTACCACCACCGACCGTCCCCGACGAGCAGAGGAAGTGCAGGGGGTTGACTATTTCTTTGTCTCGACCCAGGAGTTCGAGAGAATGACCCAGGACGATGAGCTGTTGGAACACGCCACCGTGTATGGGCAGCACAAGGGCATAGCCAGAGCTCAGGTGAAAGAGGCACTGGTCAGCAACCGCGATGTGATGATGCGCCTTGACGTGCAGGGAGCGGCTACCATCGGCAACATGGCGCCCGAAGCGGTACTGATCTTCCTGTCGTGCGAGTCTGAAGAGGCGCTGGCCGCCCGGCTGATGGCGCGCGCCACCGAGACCGACGAGACGGTACGCGGCCGCCTGGCGGTGGCCTGGCAGGAGATGAAAAGGCTGCCCGAGTTTGACTACTTGGTCATCAATCACACCGACCGGCTGAACCAGACGGTCGATACTATCGCAGCCATTATCGCGACCGAGAAATGCCGGGTTCGCCAGAGAAAGATCACGTTGTGACCCCTCTGCGGCTGATCGGGCGTCCAGGGAGGCTGCCATATGGACTCTAGCTCTTCACCGCCACAATCCCAACGTCTGTCCCTGCCGATGGGCCAACCCCGGCTGACCTACGTGTTGCTAGCCGCCAATATCCTGGTCTTCCTGGCAATGACAGCAGCTGGCGGTTCCACCAACACCGACGTGCTGATACGGTTTGGCGCCAAGGCCAACGTGCTCATCGCCCAGGGGCAGGTGTGGCGCCTGCTGACCTCCATGTTCCTACACATCGGGGTGATGCACCTTGCCTTCAACAGCTATGCGCTGTTCATCTTGGGCGTGGAAGTGGAGCGACTGTATGGCAGCGCCCGCTTCCTGGCGATTTACCTGCTGGCCGGCTTGTGGGGATCGTT
>JAUVRU010000125.1 GCA_030597485.1 Anaerolineae bacterium | reverse complement strand
CAAGGGCGCGACGCACATCAAAGGACTCTGATATCTCGTCGTCCGTAGGATCGGTCACGTAGGTTCCCTTGCGAGGCTCGATCTTGACCAACCCCTCGTGGGCCAGTCTGTTTAGGGCTTCCTTGAGAGGCGTGCGGCTGATGCCCATCTGCTGCTCGATATGGGTCAGGCTCAGTTGCTCGCCGGGGGCCAAGCGGCGGCTCAGAATCATGGCCTGGAGGGCCTCGTACACCTCGTCGCTGATTCTGGGGCGTACCAGCACCGGCAGATCTCTTGGATCCATAGCTTATCGCCATCTGAAATCTGAAATTTCAGTCTAATTCCATTATACCACGCTTCTTGGTTTTGTCAAGCATTCTCGATGCTGCCAGGCCATTCTTTGAGGGTAAGGGCGATCGCTTGAGTCTGATTGGTGCTGTCAAACACGCCGTGCTATACTGGTGGCGAAGCGGACAGCGCGGTCACACCGGGTGACGAATGGTTCACCCTTCCGGTAGTCCCATATGCACTGGCACAGGACAGAGAGAGATGAATGTCGTTTACATGGGGCCAGGTTTGCCCGAATTGGTATCTATGATTGAGTATTTCCTCCCCGATGAGTTCAGCCTTTGGGTTGCAGACGAGGATTCTCCGGAGTATTGGGAGCGAATGGCAGAAGCGGATTTCCTGGCCGGCTATCCGTCAGTCACGCCGGAGTTGCTCCGGGTGACCAGGCGAGTCAGATTGATCCAGGCCATCGGCGCTGGCTATGATAACATTGACGTGGACGCGGCCGCCAGGGCCGGCATTCCCGTGGCCACAGCCGGGGGCACCAATGCGGTCTGCGTGGCCGAGCACATATTTGCTTTGATCCTAGCTCTCCATCGACAGATCATCTATGCCCACAACGCGGTGAGAGCCGGCGAGTGGCCGTATCTGCCGCTCTATCGGGGTGGCGTTTTCGAGCTCTTCGAGAAGACCATTGGCTTGATCGGATTCGGTCACATCGGCCAGGCCGTGGCCAGGATCGCCCATGGATTCGGCATGCGGGTACTCTACCATCGGCGAAACCAGCTCACGGCTGAGATTGAACGCTCCCTGGATGTCAGCTGTGCCTCTCTTGAGGATCTGTTGCCGCAGGCCGACATTGTCAGCGTCCAGGTTCCCCTGACGCCTCATACCAGACAGCTTGTGGGCAGAAAAGAGCTGGGGTTGATGAAACCGAGCGCTTTCTTCATCAACACTTCCCGGGGCGGGACTGTGGATGAGGATGCCTTGATCGAATGCCTGGCTGAAAAGAAGATTGCCGGTGCCGGTCTCGATGTCTTTGCCAGGGAACCGATCTCACCCGACAACCCTCTCCTACAGATGGAGAATGTGATTCTCACGCCTCACATAGGCGGTGCGGCCCAGGAGTCGATACGACGCACCGTCCAGGCGTCGGTTGCCAACATAGTTCGGGTGGCTGCTGGCCAGAAACCGCACCACGTGGTATAGCCTGGCTCTGGCGGCTATGCAAAGGGATCCAGGTGCTTGTTGAAGTGCTCCTCCAACAGCTGACAGTAAGTCTCTTCACCGTCTCGCAGCGTGTCAAACAGGGGTTCTCGCAGGTCTGGGTGATTCAACACTGAGCCAAAGGTCACGTGTAGCACTTCCCGCCCGTGAAAGTCGTCCAGCAGGGTGGGCAGCTCGTCATCCGGCAGGAGGGACACATCGGGCAATTTGGCGACCTGAGCGGAAACGTGATAGCTAGCTCGGTCGCTGGGGTAACGCTGGACCGCAAAGGCGACGATCTCCCGAAACAGGGAGGGATTGAGCAGCGCAACGGCCCGCAGAGCCTCCAGGTAGCTGGTGCCGGCCGTTTTCAGGTGTACCAGCTCACCAGCCATCCGGGCTACAAGTGGATAGATGCGGAATTTGTCGGAACCGGAGTGAATGCTGAGCTTATAGGGACCGAAGGCCCGCGCCACTGCCACGTGGCCGGCGAAAGATCGCTCGAACTCGCCCAGATCACCAATATAGTCCACCCCTTTCTCGAACTCCCCGACGTAGCGTGGGGCCAGGCTGACCCATTCCACGTCCAGCCGCTTCAGCTCGTTGGCGATGTAGATGTGCTCTGCCAGTGTGGTGGGACTCGCGGTCTCATCCACGCTTACCTCCAGTTCGAAGGGGCGGTCGCCCATCACCTGGACCAGGTGGCGGAATAAGCGTGCAGTGTGGGCTACGGCGCCGCCATACTTGACCGCCGCTGGCAACACCTGCTCTCGGTCAAGGGTCAGGCCGAAATCATCCAGCTCAACCGGTTTGCTGGTCAAGCGGCGAACCAGGTCGGCGGGATTGGTGTCCAGCGCCTCCCAAGGCAGATCCTCGATCTTCTCCTGTAACTCGTGGGAAGAGGCGGTGTCGGCGCTGTTGTTTACGTGTTCGCCGGGGTCAATCGTGTAGAAGGTATATTCGGCGGCGGCGCAGGCGTCGATGTCGGCGGTGGTTTTCAGATGGTCGGCGTCGGCACCGAATCCGTCACGCCAGCCTTCCTGGAAGACGCCCCATATGGCGTCGTCCATCACTCCCTGCGGTGTGCGCCCGGTGCGGGCGTTCTCGCGTATGGACTGTTGCGCCAGGATTGGAGCCATTGCGGAATTGCGGACGGCCCGAATGTGGCCGGGCGTGGCCAGTCCCAGACGGTCACCGAAGCCAACGGATTTTCGCAGGCGGAGCGGTTGCGGCACCAGGAACGGCAGGGCCTGGCGCAAGGCGGCCGCGTTGGCGGCTGTGGTGGGCGCCATGGTGAGCGACAGCTCCCGGCCATCCACGGTTACTCTTCTCGTCTCACCAGTGAATCCGCCGACCGGCGACTTGGCGGTGGCCAGGATGCCCAGGATCTTCTGACGAGGCTGACGGCCGAGAAAGAGGACTGTCCCTTGGGTGGCGACGATGGAGTGAGGGTAGACCTCCACGCTGGCCAGCTGGCTCAGTTCGCCTGCCACCCAGTGTGCTTTGGCTTCCGGCAGCGGTGCTGCCAGTCCATCCGCCTCTATGTGTTCCCAAACCATCGTCGTCACTGTCGAAAACCCCTCGAGTGTCACCCGCCTTGGCCCAGTTCCATCTCCTCCGAGCTGCAGACGACGGCAGCAAACAGAGCGTACACCTCGGCCGCCGCCATGAGTTGGGAGAGCTCAATGTGTTCGTCGTCGGTGTGCGCCAGACTCACGTCTCCCGGCCCGAAGATGACGGTTGGGATGCCAGCCTCCTGCAACAGGGCACCGTCGGTGAAGGCTCCCCACGAATCCAGGCGAGGCGTGCGACCGGTAAGCTGGGTGGTCACGGTGGCAAGCGTCCGCACCAGCGGATGGTCCGCAGCGATATCGAGCGGCGGATGGGGGATCCTGTCGAATTCAGGCTCGCGCACCACCGACACCTTCGCCTCTGGCTCGGCTGACCTGACCGCCGCCTCGATCTCGGCACGAATGGCTTCTGGTGAGTCGCCAGGCAGCCATCGCTTGCTCATCTGAAAAACGCAGCGGTCGGGGATCATATTGCGGCTGGTGCCGCCCTCAATGGTGCCGATGTTGTAGGTGGGATGTCCCAGGACCGGGTGGGAATGCCGCTTTGCCTCAGGCCAGAGGGTTTCGTGCAGTCCGGTGATGATGCTGGCAGCCTGTGTGATGGCGTTGATGCCCAAATCGGGCATACTCTCGTGTGCGGCCCGTCCCTCTACAATGACCCGGTATCTATCCACTCCCTTGTGTGACGTGACCAGGTTGAGATCTGTGGCCTCACCGATCACCGCCCACTCCGCTCGTATCCCGCTGCGGGTGAGTGCGGCCGTACCCAGGTTGCCTCGTTCCTCTGAGGCGACGGCGGCAAGCACCAGGGGCCGGACGAGAGGAATATCGGCAGCCCGAACCGCTGCCAGCGCACAAGCCATAGCGGCTATGCCGCCCTTCATGTCGGCGGTCCCTCTTCCCCACATCTTCCCATCCTCAATGGTGGCGGCAAAGGGTGGAAAGGGCATGGCAGACGACGGAGGGACGGTGTCCAGATGGCCGTTGAGGAGCAACCCCACATTGCCTGTCGCTGACGGCAAGGTGGCAATCACATTGACGCCCACGTCCTCCACCTGCTGGCGGGTGGTGGAGATGCCGGCGGATTGCAGGAACTTCTCCAATACGGCCGCTGCCTGTTCCTCGCCCTCGGCAGTGTGGCTCGGGACTGACACCAGCTGCTGGGTGAGGGCGTTCACACAATTGGGGTCGAGGTGCTCGCCAATGATCTCTGCAAGTTCGTCAGTATTCAACATCACAGGATTCCCTCATGAGTGGCTTACTTGTGGGCACATGGCCCGTTGTGGCCGATGTTCTCTGGGTCGGCTCCGGCTGGTGACGCCTCATAGCGACCGATGCGGCGACGGAATCATTTGGGCGGGACGCGGTTCCCATCAGGTCATTGCTGCTATGTTGTCAGGGTGGGTAGCCAAAGACCGGCTTCTCCGGCGGGGTGGGATAGGCCCGCTTGCTGTGTGACAGACCGGCGCCCACCAGGGCGGCGGCCACCTTGATGGTGGTGACGGTGGGGTCAATCACGGGTACATCATACCCCTGTCGCCGCAGGGCCTTGCCGATGGCACGGGCCATGCCCGCCATGCCGGTGCAGCCGAGGATGATGACATAGGCACCATCCTTGCTGACCGCCTGTGCCGCCTGGGTGACGAGGGCTTCCACGACCTGTTCGCGGTTGCTCCACAGTTCCAGAACCGGGATCTCGACGGCTCGCACCGAGGCCAGGTGGTCTGACAGCCCGTAGAGACGCGCCCGCTCAAGCAGGGGAGGTATCAGACGGTCCAGCACGGTCACTATGGAGAACGTGGGGCCCAGTGTGGCGGCCAGGTGCATCGAAACCTGTGCCGGTCCCAGAACGGGGATAGAAACGTGTTCTCGCGCCGCCTTCACGCCGGGGTCCAGCATGCAGCTGATGATCACGGCGTCGGCCCCATCGGCTGCCGCCTCTCTTGTCTTGGCCACGATGTCCGGGACCGCCAGACTCTCTTCGTATTCGCTCTCAATGGAGGCCGGTCCCCGGTCCAGGAAGGTCACCTCCACCTGGCAGCTAGGCGGGGCTGCACGGAGGTATTCTTCCACCGAGTCGGGCGTGGTGCCGCTCAGCACGATGGGGGCGATGACGCGTAGTTTCACAGTCTGCTTCCTATCAATTCAATGTCAACTGGCAGCGTGGTGCCGCCCGTATCAAGGACTGATTCCGCCGCCGCCTGGCTTCACCCTTCGACCAAATGGCAGGCTACGTCCCAGTCTGGCTCGACGGTGCGGAGGGTGGGTACCTCGACCTGACAGCGATCGACCGCCAGGGGACATCGTGGGTGGAAATGGCAGCCAGACGGCGGTGAGATGAGGCTGGGTACCTCCCCCTTTAGCGGCGTGCGTTCATGGCGCATCGCCGGGTCGGGTATCGGCACCGCATCGATCAAGGCCTGGGTGTAGGGGTGCTTCGGATGGGCGAAGAGATCGGCCGCCGGCGCGACCTCGACCAGTCGTCCCAGGTACATTACCGCCACCCGATTGCACACGTGGCGAATCACGCTCAGATCATGCGAGATGAGCAGATAGGCCAAGTTGAACTGCCGCTGCAGCTCTTGGAACAGGTCGATTATCTGCATGCGAACTGAAACGTCCAAAGACGCGGTGGGCTCATCCAGTACCATCAGGTCAGGCTTGGGAGCTAGCGTGCGGGCCACGGCGATGCGCTGTTGCTGACCCCCACTGAAGTTGTGGGGGTATTTCTCCAGATCGGCCGGCTGCAGGCCGGTGTCGGCCAGGAGTTGCAGGATTGCTCCTCTGACCTGGTCCTTTGGCAGCAAATCGAAACGCTTATAGGGCTCGTTCAGGATGCGCCAGACCGAGAACCGGGGATTCAGAGAGCCAGCGGGGTCCTGGAAGACCATCTGCATGCGGGGGCGGAGCTTGCGCACCTCGCCAGCCGACAGTCGCACGAGGTCGTGTCCGTCAAAGATCACCTGGCCATCGGTAGGCTCGATCAGCCGCAAGATGCAGCGTCCGACGGTGGTCTTGCCTGAGCCGCTCTCTCCCACCAACCCCAACGTCTCGCCGCGATCGAGAACAAACGACACACCGTCAACCGCGTGCACGACCTGGGCCTGGGGCCAACCGCCAACGTGGAAGTGCTTTACCAGGCCATCGACTCTCAACAAAGGTTCGGACATACCGGTGCTTTCCTGTTGATTCAGTCTGGATCCAGAGTGAAGGCCCATTGGCAGAATGGCTTGCCTTCGGCCAGACGCCCCTGGAACTCGAGCTTAATCTTTGGGTTGAATACCTGGGCGAAGTAAAGGTCACCCCAGCAATACAGATCTCCCAGTTCCTTTATCCGCTCGTCGCTCAAGCCGGCCTGGCGCCAGGCCTCGACAATGGGGCAGCGGTTATCGCGAATGACGTAACGGGTGGGGCTGAATTCCAGGATGTTGATATTGGGAAAGCCAGCCTTGTGCGCCT
>JAUVRU010000199.1 GCA_030597485.1 Anaerolineae bacterium | reverse complement strand
CCCATGCCGCCACCCGATTCTCGCCCCCCCAGCGACTACCGCCGCTACCGCCGCCAGACGGAGCGCAACCTGGTGATTGCGGTTGTGACGGTTCTGGTGCTGGTGGGCTCTGGCTTGGTGCTTCTGATCTACGGCCCGGGAGCAGGGATCAGCAGCCTCATCTGCCTCCTGTTTGGCGCCGGTGCCATCGGCGGACTGTGGCTGTTCTTGACGCTCATCGAGCGCTGGGTAGACGACTGATTGGCCACCCAAGAGCACCTCGGGTGTCCGCTGATCAGGACAGCCGGTCACTTCACTGGGCAACCTCTCAGAATGGCCCCGTGAACCAGTGACGAGAGACTCCTTCCAGACAACGGCTAGCAGCCGGATTCTGGGTCGCAAAGAACCGCCTGAAGGCTCGAATCCATCGAGTCCATTGCTGAACAACCATGTTGTAGGCAATCACCAACTCAAACTCAGATAAGCACTGTGCCGTCACCCCATTGTCGCGATCTCGAAGCACAAGGGCGTGCCCCGCTTGGTGTTCCGCGGGGCGGGCCCGCTGGATATGTTGTCCAGCGGTTTGGCGGGTCGGGCGCGGGGTTGATGGCTTCGACAAAGGCCGTACCAAGGCATCTGGTGGACTCCCAGGCATATCAGTACTGCTTCGATTCCCCGAGCTGTGCGGTGTTTTGCCTCTCCGCCTCTGATGGTATAATATGGTGGGTGAGGAAAGCCGGCGTCAATCATACGCGTGGGGCTCAATGGGATCGGACTGGCTGAGCTTGTGTGAGGACTCGTGACCAGGACTGCCAGTCCCATCCAGGATTTTCCAACAACAGCCCGAAAGGAGACACAAATGATAGACATCCCATTGCATGCCAAAGTTGAGTGTACCGATGGCCCGTGTGGTGAATCCACCGATGTGATCGTCAACCCCGTCAACCGCAAGGTAACCCATTTCGTGGTGAGGGATATGAAACTCCCCGACTCAGGAGATCGCCTTGTGCCCATCGACAGGGTTGAGAAGACATCCCATGATTCGATCCGTCTGAACTGCACCAAAGATGAACTGGCAGGGATGGACCCATTTACGGCCACACGTTATGTCGAGAAGCAGATGCCCCAGTACCCCTCTTCCTACTACGGGGGAGAGCCGGGCATATACATGGAGCCTTACGTCATTTCGACCGAACTGATACCTGTGGACATTGAACGCGTTCCACCGGGCGAACTCGCGATACACCGGGGGGCGGGCATGGAGGCTTCCGATGGCTGGGTAGGCCGGGTGGACGAATTCCTGGTGGACCCGGACAGTGGGGAGGTCACCCATCTGGTGCTGCGGGAAGGACACCTGTGGGGCAAGAGGAACTTGACCCTGCCCCTTTCGGTCATTGACCGGGTTTCTGATGACACGGTCTACCTGAAGATCGACAAGCAGACAATTGAGTCGTTGCCCACCATTCCCGTGAGACGGAGCTTTGGCTGGGAGGACGCCGAGATCGAGCTGGTTGTTCTGCTTTTCGATGAGCCGGGCAAAGCCGAGGAGGCACTGGAATTCCTGAAGGAGTTGAAAAGGGAGCGCAATATTATCGCGATCCGCAACTCCGCCGTGCTGGTCAAGGATGAAGACGGCCAGGTGTCCCTCAAGGAGGCTCAAGATGTTGATGCCCGGCACGGCCGGCTGTTTGGGGCTATCACCGGCGGGCTGGTTGGGCTGGCCGCCGGCCCGGTGGGCGTGGTTGTGGGTGCCGCCGCCGGAGCAGTCGTAGGAGGGGCGGCCGCCGATCATATTGACATGGGCTTCTCCAACAAGTACCTGAAAGACCTGGAAAAACATCTTCAACCCGGCAGTTCGGCCCTCATTGCCCTGGTCGAGAACGAGTGGGTGGGAGAAGTGGCGGACGCGATGGCTCATTTCGGAGGCCAGCTGTTCCGGCAGGCGCTCACGGATGAGATTATTGCGGCGGGCACGGCTGGGGCACAGAGCGATGGCACTGGTTGAAAGCTGATGGTCGGCGCCGGTCGTGATTGTCCCCCTTACCCTCGTCACCCTTGCGAAGACTCGAAGCCTTCGCAAGGGTGAGCGGAGTCTGGGAACGAGTTGAAATCAGCAAGGGGTGAAGGCGAATGTCCACCTTCAGTTGCAGGGGGGCGAACGCCACGTGGGACAGGGAACAAGCGATGACTGAAACGGCATTCGAGATTACACAGGCACAAAACAGTTTCTTGAGCACGTTCATGAACAAGGTGTCACGCTCCTTTGCAATCGTGGTTCCCTGTCTCGAAGAGCCGCTCAATCACTTCATGGCCACGACCTATCTGATCTGCCGTGTCGTGGACAACATCGAAGATTGTGGAGAACCATTCGCCTGGAAAAAGGAACGTTTCACCGAGTTCTCGCGACTTCTGGGAAACCCGTTGCTGGCTTCAGATGTCCTGTCTGTCTGGGAACGTGAGCCTTGGCCAGGCCTTACCTCTGACGAAAAACTGTTGATGAGTTCAACGGATGGAATGACGTTATGGCAGATTTATGCGCTAATCCCTGATGAGGCTAGAGCCACAATTCGTCGCTGGACAGGTGTCATGGCCAGAGGTATGAGCCAACTCGAAGATCCCACACAAGCCCCTCGGTTGGTTTGTCGCAATGGCGTTCAGATACTGGCCGCCGAAGAAGACTACGATGGTTACTGTTACATCGTCGCCGGTACCGTAGGATACATGGCTACCGAACTGGTCAGTCATCATTATCAACTGACAGATGGCATTGCAGATAGATTGTTGGCCAATTGTGAAGCGTTCGGGCGCGCGCTGCAAAAGACGAATATTGTCAAGGATTTTGCTGAAGATCTGGCGCGTGGTATTTGCTACCTACCTGACGAATGGATGACGGAAGTAGACCGCTCCCCTTTGTCACTGACCAATACACCCACACCTTGGAAGCAGAAGGTACTGGACAATGTGATGGACGAGTTGCGAAGTGCCACTGACTACGTGCGTACCCTGCCCTATGACGCGGCCGGTTATCGGCTGGCCAGCTTGTTATGCCTGTTGCCCGCCTACCAGACAATCCTGTTGGCCGCACAACGACACGAGACACTGTTCACCGTCGACCACCATGTCAAGATCTCGCGCGAAACCTTCTCCCAGTGTCTGCAGGATGCCCAATCAATGGTAGCCGACAATGATGCGATCCTGCAGTACAGTCGAGATCTCAAGAACGCCGTGGATGCAACATTCGATGGCCCCGGAAGAACGCCTGTGGTGTAGTTCCCGGGAACGTGTCTCTCGCCATCGAGGGGCAAAGGTCTCGTCCGACAAGCCCTTTCTCCGCCATTCAGGATTCGAACTGCTTCGGGAATGCTGCATCAAAACGTGGTTGTGTGCAGGGCGGCTTTCCATAGCCGCCATCTGACAGCTGTCTTGCCCCGACAAGAGCGACTCCAGCGCTGGCGAAACACGTCTTCAAAGGGGTACCATGAGGAGAGAGATCGATACAGACAAGGCGGCCGTCTTCTTCCTGCCTGACTGCGCCGCAAACGAGGAGTTCTTGTGCCTCTGAGACCCCGTCATATCCGTCGCTATCAACAAATCGCCGAAGTGTTGACCCGCCATGGCTTCGGAGCCATTGTGGCTCAGGTAGGCCTGGACCGCTACCTGAACCTGCCTCGCCGCCTGCTGCGCCGCGAGCCGCCGCCGACTGAGGTGACGCCGGCCCAACACGTGCGTCTTGCCCTGGAAGAGCTGGGCTCGACCTTTGTCAAGCTCGGTCAGCTCCTCAGCACTCGTCCAGACATCCTGCCCCCTGACTTCATTGCCGAGCTGAGCCAATTGCAGGACAACGTGCCGCCCGGTCCCTGGGAACCGGTTCATGCCCTCCTGGAAGAGGAGCTCGGCGCCCCGCTGGGGGAGTTCTTCACGGCATTCGACCCCACCCCCATCGCCGCCGCCTCCTTGGCCCAGGTCCACGCTGCCCTCCTGATCAATGGCCAACAGGTCGTCGTCAAGGTCCAGCGTCCTGGCATCGAACGGGTCGTCAATACGGATTTGGATATTCTACAGGACCTGGCCCGTCTGGCCCAGGAGCGCACTCCCTTGGGCGATATGTACGACTTGGTTGGACTGGCTGAGGAGTTCTCAATCGGTCTGCGGGCCGAGTTAGACTACCGTCGCGAGGGACGCAATGCCGACCGCATCCGCAGCAACGGTGCCGACGACCCGTATTTGTATGTCCCTCGCATCTATTGGGATTACACCACCGGTCGAGTCCTGGTGCAAGAGCGCATCTCGGGGATTAAGATCTCCGATATCGCCGCGCTGGATGCCGCTGGCTACGACCGTCACCAGATTGCCTTGCGATCCGCCCGCTTCATCATCAAGGAGGTGTTGGAGGACGGCCTGTTCCACGCCGATCCTCACCCCGGCAACATTGTGGTCATGCCGGGCGAGATTATGGGCCTGATGGATTTCGGCATCGTAGGCCATCTGACGGCGGACGACCGGGCCAACCTGGTACGCCTCTTCATCGCGGTCATTCAAGTAGATGCGGCCGGCATCGTAGATCAACTGGAGCGTATGGGCATCGCCGAGCCGCAGGTGGATGAGGCTGCCTTGCAGCGAGACCTTCGTCGCTTGCTGCACCGATATCAGGGCGTGTCCCTTGAGGAGATTTCCGTCGGCGAGGTGATGGGGGAAGTCGAGCCAGTCATCTACAATCATCACCTGCGTGTGCCCGGCGATTTGTGGCTGCTGATCAAAACGATGGTGATTATGGAGGGCGTGGGAAAGAAGCTGGATCCTGATTTTGACATATTCGGCTTCGCTGGGCCATACGTCAAGCGTTTCATGCTTCGCCTGTGGCTGCCATCAGCGTGGGGACCCACGCTGCTGCGCAGCGCCACCGCGTGGACTGATCTGTTGTCCAACTTCCCCCGGCAAACGACACGCATCATGAACCAGGTTGAGCGAGGTGAATTGCAGCTCCAGGTCTATGCGCCGATGGCTGAGCAGACGAAGAGACATCTGAATCGAATGGCCAATCGGGTGACCCTGGGTGTTGTGCTGGCCGCCCTGATTGTCGCCGTGGCTCTGCTCATTCCTACCCTCGACCTGAGCACCTGGCCCTGGAGCCCTGTCGCCTGGTTCACCATTCTCAGCTTTGTTGTCAGTTGCTTCCTGGCAGCAGGGTTGATTCTGTGGATCTTGCGCTCAAACAGAAGGCAAT
>JAUVRU010000155.1 GCA_030597485.1 Anaerolineae bacterium | reverse complement strand
TCTCTTGCTGCCCAGCGTCTCGTACATCTTTTCGAATGCTTCTTGCGCCTTGGGTGTGGCCATCCCATCGGACGCATTCAGCCGGGACAATGGGGTGGCGCAGTAGACCCCGCTGTCCATTCCATCCACCAGCCCCTTCCAGCCAACAGCTTTCAAGTACGGGAACTTCAGGTACGTCCAGGGCTCCACGTGCTCGGCGATGTGCTGCAGATAGTCCTTCGGCGGGTATTTGGCGAACTCCTTCCCCTCCGGATCCACCACCCGGATCAACCCATCGTAAAAATTCACCTGGTTGTTCTCGTCCACCGTGCCCATATAGTAGGTACGCTCGGTGAACGCGTCGGACAGGATCAGATCCACATATCCCTTGTTGCCGAGAACAATGTCGTCAAAGATCTTGAGGCTGAAGAGCCCAAACTCTACATTCTGGCGAGCAATATCTTCGATCTCCTGACGTTCCTCCTCGGTGATGGCCTTGCTCCAGCCGCCCGGAAGACCGGCAACCGGGTGCACGCCACGCCCCCCCACCATATGGATGACGTGGTGATTGCGTATGCGGGCATCGATTACCTGTTTACCGATTTCCAACCCCACCTTGTGGATGACTCCCAAGATATTCCGCTCGGCGGCCGGGGCCTCAGGACCCACGATGAAATCGGGACCTCCCAGCGCATAGAAGTGAGTCGTGTGATCGGCCACGAAGAATGACGAGTAGAACATCTCCCGCAGCTTCTTCGTCGCCGAAGCCGGCTCAACGTGGTATAGAGCATCCAACGTCTTGGTGGAAGCCATGTGATGGGCCTCAGGGCAAACGCCGCAGATGCGGTTGGTGATGCGCGGCATCTCTTCAGACAGCCGTCCCACACAGAACTGTTCAAAGCCTCGCAGCTCGGGGATTATGAAGTAGGCATCGGCAACATCACCTTCATCATTGAGGAATATCTCAATCTTGCCGTGGCCTTCCAGGCGAGTAATGGGATCAATGGTGATCTGTTTCATCTGCCTCCTCCGTCTTGGGCTCCGTCGCCATTAGATCGCACACGCGTGAGCAGCGAGTGAGCCATGCTGAACCGGTAGAACGTTCCCGACGGATCCTCTATCGTGTCCATCACCTTCCCGATTTCACGTGCCAGCTCTTCCTCGTCAATACCAGCCAGAGCCCCTGAACCAGCCTTCACCACCGAGGCAATCGCTGACACCATGTTCGCTCCCTGATCCACTATCCCATCCAGTGGACCGTAGCAGCCGGCGCAGCGCATGCCCACCTCAGGGCACAGTGCACCGCAGCCGGCGCGAGTGGCGATTCCCATGCACATGATGCCTTGCTCCAGCAAACACACGTCCGGATCCGGGACAATCTCGTGGGGTCGATAGAAGCGTTCGATTTCCTTCTCATGTTTCTCCCGCGAGCATTCCTCGCACACCGCCACCGTACCAGCACCGATGATTGCTCCGCCTGGCGCTGGCAGCTCAGCCCCGGTGATAATCGCCTCCAAAACCGCCCAAATCTGAGGCGGTTCCGGCGGACAGCCGGGCATGACATAGTCCACTGGCACCACCTGATCCAATGTCTTCACAGTATTGTAGAACACAGGAATATGCAGCTCACCTTCGGGCACCTTGGTGACAGGCTGCGGCAACACTCCCTCCGGATTGTCGGTCGAAGGGTTATCCAGGTAGGAAGATTTGAACGTAGCTTCCTTCGTCGTCAGGTTGGACAGGGCAGGAATACAGCCTTCGCTGGCGCAAGAGCCGAAGGCTACCAACACCTTCGACTTCTGACGCAACAGGTGAGCCATCTCCTCATTCTCAGAGGTACGAATGGCCCCATTGAATAGACACAGGTCAATGTAGCCGTCAGGGTAACCCTTCACATCTTTGATCTTGAAGTCTGCTACGCAAGGCCAGAGGGCGATGTCGAAGGCCTGGTCTACATCCAGAATCTTGTCGCCGATGTTCAGCACGGAAATATCGCAACCTCCACAGGAGGAAGCCCAGTACATCGCGAGCTTGGGTTTCTCTTTCGCAGTCATCATCACGCCTCCTCGGCTGCTGGCGCTTCTTCCAGCGCTTGTTCGTGACCGTTGCCGCTGATCACTGTCTCGCCCCAGCGCAACGGGCCCAACGCCCGCAGCTCTTCGGTCATCCGGTCGACGGCCGCCGCCAGCACAATGCCCTCTGAAGCGGCTGCCCACACCAATTGCACTCGCTCTTCCTCCACGCCCCACTGACGCAACATTCGCTTGAGCAGCTCATAGCGACGCAGTGCTTTGATGTTGCCGTCCACATAGTGGCACTCACCCGGATGGCAGCCAGCAATCATGACCCCATCCGCTCCCTCCCGCAGCGCCTTGATCACGAACTGGGGCTCCACCCGGGCACTGCACATCACCCGGATGGGACGCATATTGGGCGCGTAGTGGATGCGGGCGGTGCCGGCCAGATCTGCCGCACGGTAGGAACACCAGTTGCACAGAAACCCAACAATCACAGGTTCGAACGATTCACTCATCTTCATCCCTCCTCTGCAGGCACCAACTCGGGTTGCCGCACATCCCACAGCACACCCACTACCTGCGATATCAACTGCTCGTCGGTGAAGTGGGCACCAGTGATAGCACCACTGGGACAGGCTGCCACGCAAGATCCACATCCCTGGCAGAGTGCCGTGATGACCTCGGACACCTCGTCGTCCTCGTGGAACACAATCGCGTTGTAGGGGCACAGGTTGTTGCAGATACGGCAACCGGAGCACTGGTCGGCATTGATGCTCGCCCGCACTGGCTCCATCATTACAGTGCCCTGAGTGATCATGCTCATCACCCGGGCGGCGGCAGCAGCTCCTTGGGCAACGGAGTCGGGGATGTCCATCGGGCCCTGGCAGGTGCCCACGATTGAGATCCCCTCCGTCATCGTGAACACCGGGTCCAGTTTGGGATGGCGCTCAATGAAGAAGCCATCGAAGTCGCACCCCAGACCGAAAATCTGAGCCACCTCGGTGGCATCGTGCCGGGCTTGGATGCCAATGCTCAAGACGACCATATCCACCGGGATGCGTCGCTGTTGACCTATGAGCGTATCCTCGGCCTGGACAATGAGCTTGCCCTCCTCATCAGGCAAACGAGCAACGTCCGTCACCTCAGCCGCCCGGCCTCGGATCAAGTTAGCGCCTTCTGCCAACACGCGCTGGTAGAACTCCTCATACCGCTTGCCCGCAGAACGGATGTCAATGTAGAAGTTGTAGACCTCGGCGTTGGGCAGTCGCTCGTGCACCAGGTGAGCAAATTTCAGCGAATACATGCAGCACACCTTGGAGCAATACTCATTGTAGTTCTGGTCACGCGAGCCGACGCAGTGGATGATGGCTATGCTCTCAGGCTGAGTCTCCCCATCCCGCAGCACGATCCGGCCCTCAGTGGGCCCGGCCGCGTTCACCATGCGCTCAAACTCCAGGCTGGTGAACACGTTTGCCATCTGTCCATAACCATATCGAGCGATCCGACGGGCATCGAAGGGATCGTAGCCAGTGGCCAGGATGATGCACCCCACTTCAATCTCAATAAGCTCATCCTGCTGCTCGAAGTCAATGGCCTCAGTGGGGCAAAAGATCTCGCAAGCCTTGCACTTCCCACGTTGGAAGTAGATGCAGTTCTCCCTGTCAATGACTGGGTAGTTCGGCACCGCCTGGGGGAAGGGAGTGTAGACGACCTTGCGCTGGCCCAACCCAGCCTCAAAGACATCATCCACGACACTCTGGGGACACTTCTCCACACAGATTCCGCAGCCTGTGCATAACTCCTCGTTGACATAGCGTGCCTTCTTGCGCACAGTCGCGGTGAAGTCGCCGACGTAACCATCGACCTTCTCCACCTCGCTGTAGCTCAGCAAGGTGATGTTGGGATGCTGGCCGACATCAAACATCCTGGGCGTTAAAATACAAGCCGAGCAGTCCAGAGTGGGAAAGGTCTTGTCCAATTGAGCCATGTGGCCACCGATGGAGGGCTCGCGTTCCACCAGGTAGACGTGGAATCCCCCATCTGCCAGCTCCAGTGCTGCTGAAATCCCGGCAATGCCGCCGCCCACGACCAAGGTATTCGGGTTGATCTCCACCGGCAGCGGTTCCAGCGGCTGGTGGTGAACCACCCGCTCGATCGCCCCCTTGATCAGGGATTTGGCCTTATGGGTAGCTGCCTCACGGTCATCAGTGACCCAGGAGTCGAACTCTCGAATGTTGGCCATCTCAAACAGGTACGGATTGAGGCCAGCCCGTTCGCACGCCCCTCGAAAAGTCTTTTCGTGCATGTGGGGAGAACAGGCAGCCACCACCACCCGGGTCAGACCCAACTCCTTGATATCCTGCTCTACCAGCTCTTGACCCAAACTGGAGCACATGAACTTGTAGTCGCGGGCGACAGCCACATTGGGCTGCTCCCCGGACCAGGTGGCTACCTCCTCCACGTCTACCGTCCCGGCAATGTTAGTACCGCAATGACAGACGTACACCCCAACTTTCTCATCCATAGGTTCCTCTCCTATTCACTCACAGTGTGTTTTCAGAGTGCTTCGTGCACCAGCTCGATCAGGTCCTTGACAGCGAGACGATCCTCGTGTCCGGTGGTCTTCACCGCATCTTGATACATCGAGATGTCCTTGGGACAGGCAACGATGAATGCCTGTACATCGTCAAGGTCCGCAGCTTCGACAATGCGCACCTCGCTGGGGCGCGCCTGTATTTCACCCTCATCCATCCAGATGCGCCCACCACCTGCGCCACAGCAGAAAGCGCGGTCCCCGTGGCGCGGCATCTCCACCAGCTCACAGCCAGTGGCCCGGATCACCCGACGTGGCGCATCGTACACGCCATTGTAACGGCCCAGGTAGCAAGGATCGTGGTAGGTGACTTTGTGGTCAAGCTGCTTGCTGAAAGTGAGCTGACCCGATGCAATCAACTGGTCGAGCAGCTCGGTATAGTGCAGCACCGGCCGGCCATTGATGACATCGTCCGGATATTCGTGCTTGAGTGTGTTGTAGGAGTGGGGATCGGTAGTGACAATCGCCTGGAACTTGGATTTGCTCAGAGCCATCGAGTTCTTTTCCATCAGCATCTCGAACAGACCCTCTTCTCCCACACGCCGCAAATCGTTGCCAGCATTGCGCTCCGCGTCATACATGATGCCGAAGTCCAGGCCAGCCTTCTCGAACACCTCGGCCGTCTTGCGCGTGATGTCAGTCAGACTGGTGCTGTACGATGCATAGTCACCCACAAACCACAGGTACTCGACCTCCTCTTTGCGCGCGTCCTTGATCTTGGGCTTGATCGGTTGTGACCATTTGGCACGTGCCCGTTCGGACTGACCGAACGAGTTGCCGTAGCGGCCCAGGTTAGCCAATGCCTCCTGCAGCATGGCATCCATCTGCCCCTCGTTCACCAGATATCGCCGCATGTCCACAATCGCGTCCACGTGCTCGATCAACAAAGGACACTCGCGGACGCAAGCTCCGCACGTCGTGCACGACCACAAGACCGCATCCGTTATCGCCTCTCCGACCAGCGCGGGCGACTTCCCATTCCCGCTGACCAGCGTCGGTCCATCGCGCCGCAGCGCCGTCCGCACGTTGATCATCAGTTCCTTGGGGCTGAGTGGTGTGCCAGCGGCGAAGGCTGGACAGGCATCCTGGCAGCGACCGCACTCAGTGCAGGCGTCACTCTCGAGCAGCTGCTTCCAAGTCAGGTCGCGCAATGTGCTGGCGTAGATGAGCTCCCCTTCAGCGGTCTCCGGCACAGGTGCCAGCTGCCCGGCCGGCCGATCAATCTTGGAAAAGAAGATATTCAGCGGACTCGCGAAGATGTGCACCAAGGTACTGGCCGGCAGGATGACGAATAGAACGAACACAGACAACAGGTGGAATATCCACACTGCCAGATGCCAGGTCATTAGCGCCACATCTGAAGCCCCGGTCGCGATCCACGCCTGGGCAACCAGCCAGCCAGC
>JAUVRU010000181.1 GCA_030597485.1 Anaerolineae bacterium | reverse complement strand
CCCGGGACTCCGCAGAACGAGCACCGGCTGCCGGTGGCTCCACCTCCCCCACTCGCCCCACCAGCTCATAGCCCGGAGAGACCGGATACGCCTGCCACAGGGGCCACTTCTTCAGCTCGAAGTTGGGATAGGTTCCCCGGTACAGGAACATCTCGGTGCCGCTGCTGATCCCCGACAAATCGGCCTCGACGACGATCTCGCCCGGTCCGGCCTGGGGCACATCCTCATCTATGATCTCCACATCAAAGGGACCGTTGATCACTATGGACTTCACAACAAACCTCCTGGTGGCGCGGTCTGAATCCTCATCTGGGGACCATTGTACCCGGAGCTGCGCGGGGAGCCAAGCTGGCTCTCCCGGCCGGTGCATTTCACCGCGGTGGGTACATATGTCATCCAAGGCTACGCTTGAATCGGGCGGTGATAGGGGTGATATGGGCAGTTGTCACGCTGCCCCGTGCCGGGACTTCGCAGGCGCGACCTACGGCTGCGGGCCGGCCGTCAGCTCGCCTTCACCGCGTGGCCGCCGAATTGATTGCGCATGGCTGCCAGCAGTTTGGCCGCATAGCTGTCGTCCTGGCGGCTGACAAAGCGCATGAGCAGCGACATGGTGATGACGGGCGCGGGCACATCCTGAGCGATCGCCTCGGCCACCGTCCAGCGGCCCTCACCCGAGTCGGCCACCCAGCCAGCGATATCGGCCAGCTCTTGATCCTCCGCCAGCGCGGCTGCGGTCAGGTCCAACAACCAGGAGCGGACCACGCTGCCGTAGCGCCATATCTCGGCGATCTGAGACAAGTCCAGGCCGAACGTCTCCTTGGCCTTCATGATCTCGAAGCCCTCGGCATAGGCCTGCATCAGCCCGTACTCGATGCCGTTGTGCACCATTTTCACGAAGTGCCCTGCTCCGGCGGGTCCCACGTGTCCCCAGCCCTGGTCCGCTGCTGGGGCCAGCGTCTCCAATATGGGCCGCAATGGGGCCACGGATTCATCCTCGCCGCCGACCAGCATGCTGTATCCTTCGGCCAGTCCCCAGACGCCGCCGCTGGTGCCCACGTCCACCATGTGCAGTCCCTTGGAGGCCACCTTGTCGGCCCGGCGCATCGTATCCTGGTAGTTGGAATTGCCGCCATCGATGATGGTGTCGCCCGGTGACAGGACTTGCGACAGCCCGTCGATTGTCTGCTCGGTGGCCTCGCCCGCAGGGACCATCACCCAGGCTGTCCGGGGCGGGGAGAGCACCGTGGCTATCTCCTCCAGTGACTCGACGGCCACCACGTTCGATTCCTCCGCTGCCAGCTCTCTGGCCCGCGCTGGCGACCGGTTGTATGCCACCACCCGGTGACCGCCGCGCGCCAGCCGGCGGGCCATGTTGGCGCCCATCTTGCCCAGTCCAATCATTGCCAGTTCCATATCGTCACTATCTCCTTTCGCCAATCCATTCACTATGCTGCATGTTTGGCCACGACACGATCAACCGCCCCCATCAGGCGGGCTGGGTCATCCACCACCTGTTCCGGTGGCAGCAAACCTGCTTGTCGGACGCGCTCGCGGGTAAAGGGCGTGGTCACAGCGATCACCTCCATGCCCGCGGCCAACGCGGCCTCGATGCCGGCTGGCGAGTCCTCGATCACCAGGCACTGTTCGGGCCGCACGCCCAGCTCGCGTGCCACCAGCAGATAGATTTCCGGGTCGGGCTTGCCGTGCTCCACGTCGTCACGGGTGGCGACGAAGTCGAAGGCGTCGGTCAGGTTGATTGCTTCCAGCACCTGCTGTGCCTGGGTGCAATGTGACATGGTGGCCAGGCCGGTGCGACAGCCCACGCGTCGGGCTTGCGCCAGCAGGTCCACGTTGTGCGGCCACTGGTTGTTGCGCAACACCTGCGGATCGGCCAGCATGCCGTCGTAGATATTCAGCCGCACCTGAACGAAGGCCTGCCAGGGAGCGTGCACTCGAAACTCCGCCATCCGCTCCCGGGCCCTATCTTCCAAACCGAAACGTTCCACCAGCGCCTGGGCCACCTGGCGGCGGGACTGACCCACCACCTCCTTGAACGCCTCCAGCACTTCCTCCTGGCTGACGGCATAGGGGCACAGCTCGACGGCGGCCCGGGCGTAGGAGATGGCTTTCAGCCGTTCTGTCTGCACTAGCGTGCCATCCAGGTCAAAGATCATTGCCTTGATCACAGTATCACCTCGCCCAATGTCAGGGCTGCCACCAGGATGAACAGAACCCCCAACCCCCGCTCCAGCGCCCGCTGGGGGATGCGGCTGGCCACCCTCGATCCCAGCTGGGCGCCCAAGATCACGCCGGGCACGGTGAAGAGGCCGATGCTCAACACGGTGTTGATGGTATCGCCTCCGCTGTGGACGAAGCGCACCATGTGTCCCCCCGAGGCGACCAGGGCGGTGATCGCCACCACGAAGACGCTGGTCGCCACCGACACCTTGCTGGGAACGCGGCAGCGCTGCATCAGGAAGTAGCCATTCAGTTCGCCCAGGCCGGTGGAGATCATGCCGACGAACAGGCCGCCAATGCCGGCGATGAGGCGCCCCTCGGTGCGGTTGCAAACCGTGTAGTGGATCTCCTCGCCTTCTGCCGTCAGCAGGCACGTCTCGGCCTTCTCGCCCCCATATTCCTCTTCAATTGCGGCGTCCATACGCTTCACGTCCTTGTGCTCGGGGGCGCGCAAGAAGCTGAGGGCAACGACGAACAAGCCCACGCCCAACACCACCTTGAGGATGTCCGGATCGATCCAACCGGCCACCCAGGTGCCCAACAGGGCCATGGGGACGGTGGCCATCAGCAGGGCCAGACCCAACCGATAGTCAATCAATCGTTTGCGGGCGTAGGCAAAGACGCCACTGGCAAAGCCGAACACCTCGGTGATGAGTCCCGTGCCGATGGCGACCTCCGGCGGCAGGCCCAACGCCAGGATGAAGAGGGGCGAGAAGAAGGTGGCACCACCAACCCCCGACGCCATGGCAATGGTAGCGATGAGCACGGCAATGGGAAACATGAACCAGTATTGTAGGGTCACGCCAGAGCCTCCTTCAGCCGATTCAATTCTCCGGTCACGTCATTCCTCAGGTGGAAGCGGATCACTCGCCGGCCGGCGTCCAGCAGCGCCTGCTTATCTCCCAATGCTTGAGCCATCTTGAGCACCCCGAAAGCCATGGACGAGTCGGGTGAGCCAGCTTCGTCGGGGATGGGGGCCTCCCGCGCATCGTCGGCGGTGAACTGAATGAACAGGCCGTTGCCGGCGTCGCCCTTGTGCAGCTGGCCGGTGGAGTGCAAGAAGCGCGGGCCGTAGCCGACGGTGGTTGCCAGCCGGTACTGGTCACGCAGGCGGCCGCGCAGCGCCTGCAACGCTGCCGTGGTCTCATCCGCCGGCTGGACGTACGCCTGCAAGGCCACGTAGTCCCGGGGCCGGGCCTGGGACAGGAACTCCTTCAGCGCTGTTGCTGTCAGCAGTGCTGGCTCGTCGGCAGGAAGCGCGCCCGTTTCCGCAAAAGCGGCTACCATTGCCTGCGCTTGCCGCTTGGCGGCCTCCACATTGGGTTGATCGAATGGGTTAATGCTCAGATGGTGACCGGCCACGGCCGTCGCCATCTCCCACAAGAAGAACTGTCCCCCCAGGTCGTAGCGATCGTGCAGGTGCAGGCGCACCACTGGCTGCCCGACATCCTCCAATGCCTTCACCGCCGCGTCGGGGGCTTCCGCATCGCCGTCCAGCCGGAGATACACGAACAGGCGATCATCGCCATAGACCTGGGGCGGCCCCAGCCGCTCGCCCACAACCGGCAGGATGCCCTTTCCCTCCTTGCCGGTGCTCTCAGCGATCAGCTGCTCTACCCAGTCGCCGAAGCTGGCAATCCCCGGAGATGTAATGAAGGTGATCTTATCTCGGCCTGCCGGGGCCATCGCCAGCTCGCCCATCACAGTGCCCAACCACGCCCCCCGGTTGTCTGCCCTGGCCACACACGATTCGCAGCTGGCAGCCATGTGACCGGCCCGCTCCAGCAGACGCTGCACATCGACTCCGGCCAGCGCTGCCGGCACCAAACCGAAATGCGACAGCGCGGAATAACGGCCGCCGATGTTTGGATCGTTGAGAAAGATCGATCGGAAGCGGTAGCGGTCAGCCAGGTCGACCAGGCTGGAGCCGGGGTCAGTGATAGCTACGAAATGCTCGCCCGCCCGCTCAGATCCCACAGCGTTGGCCACCCAGTTGTAGAAGAACTTGAAGAAGGACATCGTCTCGATCGTGCCGCCTGACTTGGTGGCGACTATGAAAAGCGTGCGGGACGGGTCGAGTCTATCGGCGTGGACCAGGACGGCGCCGGGATCAGTGCTGTCCAGCACCGCCAGCGCCAGGGAGGGACCTGATTCGAGGGACCCCGCGCCCGAGCCAAACGTTTGCCGGAACACGTCCGGTGCCAGGCTGGAGCCGCCCAGCCCCAGCACCAGCGCGTGGGTATATCCCTCACCATGTACGGTCTCGGTGAGGGCCTTCAAGCGATCCACCTGGTCAGCCATCGTTTCAGGGGCGTGCAACCACCCCAGACGATTGGTGATCTCGGCGGCCTGCGGCTTCCAGACAGTGTGGTCGTGGGCCCAGATACGGGCTACGATCCTGTCCCCGGCCATCTGGCTGAGCGCAGCATCCACGGATGGCTGGTATGACCCCAGGTTAGCCGACTGCCGCTGCCAACCTGCCAGCAATCGGTCGCGCTTCTCAGCGATGGCCGCCATCAGCGAGTCAAACGATTTGGCGAAGGCAGCCACACCGTCATCCTGCAACTTCTGGGTGATGGCATCCAAATCCAGCGGCAGGTCACGCATCTGTGCGGCCGCCTCGTCCCGCCCCAGCCCCAGGGCTGCCGCCACCGTGCCGTGGTCGAGGAAGGCGTTGAGCGCGGCCGGCGGCACGGTGTTGACCGTGTCGGGACCAATCAGGCTGTCCACGTACAGGGTGTCCGGATAGAGCGGGTTCTTGGTGGCGGTGCTGGCCCACAGTGGGCGCTGGACTCGAGCGCCCAGTTGCGCCAGGTGCTGCCAGCGACGGCCGCCGAGGATCTCGCGGAAGCGCGCGTAGGCCATCTTGGCGTTGGCGATGGCGATCTTGCCTTGCAGGGATTGAGCGCGCTTGTCCTCCACCCTCTCCGCCAGCGCCCGGTCGACGGCGGTATCAACCCGACTGATGAAGAAGGAAGCCACCGACGACACCCGGGAGATGTCTTCTCCACCGGCGGCCAGCTGCTCGAGGCCACCGATGTAGGCCTCTGCCACCGCCTCGTAGTGGGCCAGGGAAAAGATCAGGGTGACGTTGACGTTGATCCCCTCGCCAATGAGCGTCTTGATGGCGGGGATGCCGGCTGGCGTGGCCGGCACCTTGATCATGACGTTGGCGCGATCCAGAGTGGCGAAGAGCCGGCGTGCCTCGGCGATGGTGCCCGCCGTGTCGTGGGCCAGCGCCGGCCTGACCTCCAGGCTCACGTCGCCGTCAACCCCGTCGGTCCGGTCGTAGACTGGCCGACGCAGGTCAGCGGCGCGGCCGATGTCGT
>JAUVRU010000357.1 GCA_030597485.1 Anaerolineae bacterium | reverse complement strand
CGTATCAACATGGGCTGGGGGGAACTGCACATGCGGCCGCAAGATATGGCCAAGATCGGTTTGCTAGTATTGCGCGGTGGAAGCTGGGATGGTAAGCAGATCGTCTCCACCGCTTGGGTTGAGGCCTCTACCAGCCATCAGGTCGCCGCAACGCTGCAAGATGGTTATGGATACCAGTGGTGGGTTGCGAGTGATGATCTGTTTATGGCGCTGGGCTATGCCGGGCAATTCATCTTTGTAATGCCGGACAAGGATCTGGTTGCTGTTTTTACCAGCCACCTCGAGGACCGTGATTTTTACACTCCTCAAAGGTTGCTAGAGGATTACATCATCCCGGCCGTGGATCCCGCAGGTGAACCGCGTGCCAACCCTGACGGAATGACACGACTCGAAGGAGCGGTCGAGGCACTGGCAAATCCGTAACAACTCATGTACTCACCCACAGGCCGGTGCATCAGCGCGCCTATTCGTTCGATATGGGGGGAGCTCCCGCCGGTGTAGCCTCGTCTCGGGCTTTCCCTGGCCCTGAAGCGAGAATGTAGCAGGGCTGCACCTCGCCTCGGGTAACGCTGATGGATTGACGGCGTGATAATGTCAGCTCATTTGCCGGGATGTTTTGATCCCCAAACGGCCGTTGGCCAGGTCTCCGGCCGGCGGTTTGTTGGAAATGCATTCCGAACAGCAGCCACACCAGATGGAACAGCGCGTGAGCCATCATCGCAGCCAGGAGACCAAACCGCCAGAACGGCCAGCCAAAGATCAGTGATGCCCACAAGTTGAGGCTGAGCATGGCCCCGATGAACAGCGGCGTTCCCTTGCATCCGCCGACCAGGTAGCCGGGCAGGTGACCCAAGCCGAATAGCAGGCCCGAAATCACGATGGCTGCCCACACAACGGCAGGGTCCGAGTTTCCCAGCCACCGGGCGCCCAGTCACACCAGAAGGCTCATGAGGCCCCAGCGAGTCATCACCTCCTCGGCGATGCCGCCATACATCACGCGGCACCATATGCCGATTCCATTTCTGATCTCTTCCATGCTGCTGACCGTCTGTTCTTCCAGCCTTGGCCGGAAAAACAGATAACAAGCGGCCACATAAACCAGAGTGCCGCCTATGCCAACTGCGACGGAGGGGAAGATCTGCGGCTCGATTGTGCCCAGCGCGGGTCGCCGCCGGCCAGCGCTTCGAAAAAGGGTGGGTGCAAATCCACCCGGTGAGCTACGGCCGCTCCGATCGCGGCCGGAGCGGCGATGAGGATCAGGTTCCGAACGCTTGGGCTCGGTGGCATCGGCGCGCACATTCATGGCATCGGTCACCTCTCTGTTCTTCACTAGTGGTCCATGTCAGACCTGCAGTTGTGCCGCGGGTGCACCTGCGGGCCGGATTGCTAGAGTGCGCAATTCGCTCGCGTTCTCACCCCGGGGCAGGTCTGAACCCGCATCGCATGGATTGGGCAAAGAGAGCACAGTGGCGTCAAGAGAAAAGCCGGGCTCACGAGCAAGGTTGGCAGCAACGGCAACGGCAGGCCCGTGGCCCGCGTGTGGGTGGATTCCCAGCGAGGCGGATTGCCCACCCGTGACTGTGCAGTCGCCCACATCCTGGAAGCGGATGCAGATTCTCGCAGATGAAGGCTGATTCTTCGCCGATTTCTGTAGATCTGCGTTCATCTACGCCTCATCCATTGCCGTGAGTAACCATGAGGAGGTAACAGGGATCGATGCTCAGAGCAGTACCAGCTGTAGAAAGCACGGGCCGCAGCTCGGGCGGCTGCCAGGCCACCGAATCGGTCAGGGTAGTCGGTTCGATACTTGATCGTCTTGGTTTGAGACTCGGAATACGGATTGTCGTTGGCTGCAAAGGGTCGCGAATGGGTCTTGGCTACGCCCGTAAGAGCCAACAGATGGTGAACCGTCTCGTAAGTCATTGATGGTCCGCGATCCGAGCGCCGGGTCAACTGGTCAGGGTCGATCTGCTGCTTGCGACAGCTTTCGGCGATCAGTGGTTCGGCCAGAGCAGCCGATTCATTTTCCGCCCCCAGCCAGCGAACCGCGTACCGGCTGAAGACATCAAGGATAACACACAGGAAGCAGTATACCCACTTGGCCGGCCCGTTGAGCTGGGTGACATCCCATGATCAAAGCTGATTGGGAGCTGTCGCCTCCAACTCTGGCTTGGAGTAGGCAGGATGTTGCCGTTGGTGAGACCGCGCTGGTGCCTGTTCGTGCGATGCTATGGGTCGATGGAGCAGTGGCAAATCTTCTCGTCCAGGAGCGTTGCATACCCCTGGTGCGGCGGACTGTCCTGCAAGCGCTCGCTGTCAAGCACCGTATACACCGTCTCCTTTTCAGCCTGGCTCAATGCGCTGAAAGGGCTCGGCCCGGGTCGGCCGGTGCCAGCAGCAGGCGTCGCTGGTGGTCAGAACAAGGTCGCCCGGCCGCACGGGCGTGGCGACGCCCTGCACGGGGTCATACCAGGCCTGGCGCAGGGCGGAGACGGGAGCGGTGCGGGCGTCTACCCAAGAGCCCTCGGTGACCCCGGCTGCCACGTCCGATGCTGGATCTGAATGGTGAGGAATTATCGGGAAGTAGAGGTGGTGCACCGCTTCGATTTCGACACGTACTGTGTAGGTGACCTCTCCGGTGGTGGCAAAGATGGTTGCCTGACCCGGTGTACCGCCTGCTCTATAGGTGGCAGTCACGACGCCCGATATGGTGTCGACCGCCGCGGGGATCACCGTGCCCAGGTCGGCCGTGAAGGTGATCCGATTGGTCTCGGTGCTGCGTTGCATGCGCTCGCTGAGATGGGTGAGGCTGATCGCGGTGCTGCCGTGGAGATGCACTGATGCGGCTGCCACCTCTGGCACCAGCCGCTCGCTCCCCGGTGTGCCGGGACGCGATCCGCTGAACATCCCCTGCTCGATAACCGGGCTGCAGAGCAAGTTGGTAACCACGGCCGTGTAGGTGGCTTTCAGGATATCGCCGCCTTCCAGAGTATAGCCGACCAACGTGAACCTTCGCTGCACCGGCAGTCCCAGCACGGTATTGGAGATAACGTCAGACGTGACGGTAAACGTGCTGCCGTCCGCGATGCCATGCAGGCCGATGTTGCCGTGGTAGAGTGCCGTCTCTGAGAAATTGAGCGTGCCGGAAAGGTTACCATCTACATTCACCAGGTCAAAGTTCAGCACCTGTAGGGTCAATGTCATGGGGCTGGTGACGATGACGGTGCCATAGTACGAACCGCCGATGCGATCGGGGTAGGCCGGAAGAGGGAAGGAGGACATTGCGTCTACGGGTTCACTTGACCGGCTCGTGGCCAACGGGCTGAGTCGTTCCCTCGGCACCGGGTCCAACTCTAGCCCGGCCTGCAGGCGCACTGCATCCTGCGTGGCCTGCTGCAGCAAGCCTGGCAGTGCCCGGCCGGAGGTATCCAGGTGGATCTCGATATCCTCGATCTGACTATAATCCAGGTTGCCCTTGGAGTCAGCGGGGATGCGAAACGTCCACGAGGAGGCCGCGACGCTAAGATTGATCAACCCACTGTTGGCGATGGCGCCCACGCCGTTGATGCCCGGCCGCAGGACGACGGTCGTGTTCTCGGGATCGAGTGCCGCCGGCAGCAGGTAGCCAACCGGCACGGCCGTGCCGGGGTCCAGGTATACGAGTTCGTCTGCAGCATTCCGGTACGAGGTCTGCCCATCGTGGAT
>JAUVRU010000064.1 GCA_030597485.1 Anaerolineae bacterium | reverse complement strand
GTTGTCCCTGCAAGCCAATCGGCGACCGGAGATAGAGGAGCAACTGGGCTCGGAGCGCCAAGGGGTGACGGACCTGGAAACCACGCTGACCCAAATTGAGGCGGCGCTGGTGCCCTTTGCCGACCTGGATCAGCAGGTGGAGACGTTGCGAGCAATCCTGGGCCAACACGAGCCTGACTACCGGAGCTATCTGGAGAACGCAAACACGGCCGCTGAGCTGCCTGCCCGCCAAGAGGTGATGAAGACGCTGGCTGCGGAGCAGCGGGAGCTGAAGCAGGAGCTGGAGCAGACCCGTGCCCGGCAGGAGGAAGTGGCGGCCGCCTTCGACCCCGAGGCACTGCAGGCCGCCGTTCGCCAGGAGACAGAGCTGAAGACCGAGCAGGCCAACCGGACCGGAAAACGTGACACGCTCCAGCGGCAGGTGGCGGGCATTGAGACCGAAGTTGAAGATCTCAAGGCAGCAGAGGCAGGACTCGCCGCCGAACGGCAGCGCCTGACCCAATTCCAGGCGCTGCTGGCCCACGCCCAGTTCCTTCGCGATATCATCCGCCAGGCCGGGCCATATGTCATCCGCCGCCTGGTTCAACAGGTGTCATTGCAGGCCACCCATCTATTCTCCGCCATTATGGCGGACCACACCGCTCGCCTGCAGTGGACCCAGGAGTACGGGATCGTGATGGAGAAAGACGGGCGCACCCGCGACTTTGAGCAGCTCTCCGGCGGCGAGCAGATGGCGGCTGCCCTGGCTGTACGACTGGCATTGTTGCGTGAGTTGTCTGCCGTTGACATAGCCTTCTTCGACGAACCCACCTCCAATCTGGACGACACCCGGCGTGACAACCTGGCGGAACAGATACTGACAGTCAGAGAGAGGGGCTTCTCCCAGATCTTCGTCATCAGCCACGACGACACCTTTGAACGGGTGACCGACCACGTGGTGCGCGTGATCAAGGAGGACAACGAGAGCCGGGTGGAAGTGGAATAGACCGTCTTCTTGGGAACGATACGAGGTGACAGCATGTTGGTTCGCAGTCGAGTGATTGCCGCCCTGGAGGCCAAGAAGGATCGCTTTGCTGGCTATCAGGTGGCCTTAGGCGACAGGTTGAATCGTTACCAAGAAGCGTTGCGAGGCCTGCCCTCCTTGAGCCAGAGCGAGATCGAGGGGCGTCTGACACAGGTGGACACAGACTGGCCCGGCGCCCGCCCCACCGGGGAACAGGATCGGCTACGTGATGTCGTGATCAGTTTCGGCGAGCGGTGGGCCACCCATGAGCCAGCCCGGGCCTGGGCCCGGGACGTGTTGCTCGATCATCCCACCTTTGCCGTGGACGGATCCCAGATCCCGCCATCGCGCGATCTCTCAGTGCCGGTTGGGGCAGTGCAGGTGGGGTGGTTTGAGAACCCACACGCCCGAGGCGGCCAATATGTCAAGGAGATCACATTCGAGGTGCTGGCGCCGGATGAATTGGCGGGTCAACCCGATGCCCCCGCCTCGCAGAGCGGTCAGACCACCGTCAGCCCGTTCCCTGATGCTCAGGTGAACGTACGCCGGTTTGAACTGGAGTGCCAGACCATGGTGGACTATATGGAAGCACACGCTGATACCCATCCAACACCCCTATGCTTCTTCGACGGTTCCCTGGTCGTCTCTTTCGCTGAGCACATGAGGCCCGAGCTGCGCCAGCAGTATGTGGCAGCCGTCACCGCTATGATACGCACCTCAGAGGAGAGCCGGGTACCACTGGTGGGCTACGTGGACACCAGCTACGCGCGTGACCTGATAACCATGCTCTCCATCGTCTTTGGGCTGCCCTTCCCATCCCACCTCAGCGACGGCGGCTTGCTGCGGCTTCACATGCAGTGGGGAGATCGGTGCCAGGTCTACCAATGCGCTCGCGACGACCACGTGTTGCCTCTCTACGGGCCGCTGGCACACCGGATCTGTTTCACCTACCTCAAGACCACGACTGAGGGTCAACCAGCACGCATCGAGCTCCCCTGCTGGATAGCAGAAGATGAGGATCGGTTGGCCCGTGTCCTTGACCTAATCCGGGCTGAATGCGTGGTCGGCAATGGCTACCCCTACGCCCTAGAAACCGCTGACGCGGTGGCTGTCATCAAGATGGAAGACCGGAAGCGGTTCTACGCCACATTCCAGCAGTTTGCGGAGAAGGAAGGGATGTCTATACGCTACTCTCGCAAGGCACGGAGCAAGCAGATGCGCCGATGAGAGAGACCGCCGTCTCGGCCAGGCCCACCCCCATGGAGACGCAGCGCCCCGGGACGGCGTTTGAGAAAGGATGAGGGATGAGCCAGAAACACAGAGAGCTGGGACAACGCGTGGGCGCGCTCGTTCAGGCAGGGCAAATGGCCGAAGCCTACGCCCTGCTGGCTCCGGTTCTGGCCCAGCGCACCCCGTTCCGCCAGCTGGGGCTCATTGGCGAAGCCGTCGGCGCCGGGCCGCTGAGAGAAGTGAACGCATTTCTGGAACGCGTGGCTTCCCACAAGACCGAAGGGGGTTGGGTCGTCATCGGCACCGCCCTGGGCAAGCAGATGGACCGGGATCTGGCCGGCGCATTCGGCCGCTGCCGGGACTATGTAGTCGCGGCCGACGTGTGGTACGGCGCCGATATTCTGGGGGAGCGGGTTCCGGGGCCGGCGTTGGTGAGCGATTTTGACCCCGCCCTGGCTCTGCTGAGCCCGTGGCGCGAGGATGCCAGCCGTTGGGTGCGCCGCGCGGTCGGTGTTGCCGTTCACTTCTGGGCGAAGCGCTCCCGGGGCGCGGTGGAGTTGACCACCCGTGCCCAAGCGCTGTTGGCCCTTCTGGAGCCAATGTTCTGGGAATGGGATATAGACGCCGTCAAGGGCATCGGTTGGGGACTCAAGACGCTGGGCGGAAACTATCCGGAGCTGGTCGCCGATTGGCTGGCACAACAGGTTGTCCCTGGCCGGCGCCGACATCGAAAACTGATGCTGCGCAAGGCCCTCACCTTTCTCTCGGACGAGCAACGAGCCCGAGCCGCCGGAGAGGAACCGCGATGAAACTGGAGTTCCAGGAATACCAGGCTCGCAAGGTCGTGAACGTCCACAAGCACGTGGATGGCGGCTGGTTCTGGGACAAATACAGCGCCCACCCCTACGTGGGCTGCCGCAGCGGGTGCGAGTTCTGTTATGCACGGGGCGGCCGCTACCTGGGACGACGTGACCCGGACACGTTTGACACGCAGATCGGGGTGAAGACGAACGCCGCCGAGCTGCTGCGAAAGGAGCTGGCCCGGCTTGCCCCCGACGTGATCACCTGTGGTGATTGGCAGCAGCCGGCTGAGGACCGCTACCGGCTGTCGCGGGGGATGCTGGAGGTGGTGCGCGACCTCGCCTTTCCGCTGTTCATCGTGGAGCGCTCCCCCTTGCTCATTCGCGACCTGGACCTGCTCACGGAGATTAACCGCAGTGCCTGGGTGGGCGTGGTTTTCAGCATCAGCAGCCTGGACCCTGCCCTCAAGAGGGCCTTTGAGCCGCGCAGCCCCGGCGTGGGGCGACGCTTGCAGGCAATGGAAAGGCTGGCGAAGGCGGATATCCTGGTGGGAACCGCCCTGATGCCAGTTATCCCCATCGTCGGTGATGACCAAGGACACCTGGAGGAAGTGGTGGGCGCCACCAAGGCGCACGGCGGCACCTTCATACTGGCAGGAGGGCTGACCATGGAAGGGGTGCAAGCAGCGCGCACCATGGAAGCCGCTCGCCACTTGGACCCGACCATCGAGGACCGGTGGCGGAAACACTACAACTGGCAGGCGGACGGCAAACCAGCCTACAGCTCACCCCCTGCCTACAGTGTCCAACTGGGGCTGACCGTCCGTGACCTGTGCGCCCGGCACCGCCTGCGCGATCGAATGCCGCGCTATGTGGCCCCAGGGCCGCTGGCCATCAACAAACGCATTGCTGAGCGCCTGTTCCTGAAGGCATATGACCTGGAATTGGAGCGTGTCCAGAGCCACCGCATCTGGGCCTATCGCAAGGCTGGCTGGGCCGTGGACGAATCGCAGGAGAGTATTGCTCAGACCTACGACAACCGGGGTGAACCTGGCCTTCGAGAACTGCCGGGGGTCGGCAAAAGCCTGGCGGGCACGATTGCCGACTGGCTGACTGTGAATGATGGAGGATAGGCTATGCAAATTGGCAAGGTCGTCAAGTCAAACAGCCACGTAGACTACGTCTGCCAGGTAGACAACCCTGGCGAGTTCGACGACTGCCCCACGGCCGAGGACTATGCCTTCGGCACCTTCGTGCGGGTGGACCTGTCGAACCACAGTGGCTATCTCGTGGGGCTTATCTACAGCACCATCCTGATGAATCCCGAGTTTGGCAACCTGGGGCCCCGCCTGTCGCCCGCCGCCGACCTGGAGGTGTTCTCGCCCGATTACCTGCGGGAGCAGGCCACACTGGTGGGAATCGCAGCCGTGGGCCAGGTGTCCAGCACCGGTCAGGTGCACCAGGGAGTGCCGCTGCTGGCAGCCACCGTCAACGCCGCGGTGGAGACACTGTCGTCCAATGAGGTGCGTCTCTTCCACCAGTCTTCCGATGGGCCATCGCTGGCCTACGCGCCCCTGCTGCTGGCAGAAGGCGACCGGCTCATACCACACCTGCTGCTCAACGTGGTCAGCCGGTTGGGTGACCTCTTCCCGGGGCAGGAGCAGCAGTTGGCCGTGTTGCGCGGCAATCTAGCCTGGAAAGCGGCCGTCACCCCGGCGGGATAGGGGAAACAGCGAATCGGCGAATCGGCGAGCGGGACGAGCGCATATCGCATCTTCGCTCATTCGCTGACTCGCTGCTTCCCTTCGTATGGAGGAAACAATGAGCAAGAAGTGCATCGGAACTGCCAAGGGACCGGGCGAGTCGGCCCACGAATACACATTCGTGACACCCGACGCCGAACGCCGGGTGAAGCACGGTGAGTTCGTCTACTATGAGGCCGGGGTTGGCGGGCAAGCACGCCAGATCCTGGGCCGTGTCACCGACCGGATACCGCTGCGCCTCTATCCAGACAGCTTCATGGCCGACCCCAGCGTGCCCCCGGCCGAGGTGGCCCGCATGCTGGGATTCCACGAACAGCAGCACGAGCTGTTCGAGATCACCGTGGTGGTGATGGGCTACTACCAGCCGGATCTGGGCGACTTCATCAACCCCCGGGTGCCGCCCCAGTCCGGCAGTCCCATCTACATCGCGGATGACGAGATGTTGGCACAGGTGCTCACCAAGAAGCAGGTGGGCCAGATCGGATCAGCCCACATCGGCTCACTCCTCAGCCGGGGACCAGACGCCGTGCCGGTGGCCCTGGACGTGCGCAGTTTCACCGGCACTCACCTGGCCATCATCGCCAGCACCGGCGCCGGCAAGAGTTACCTGGCCAGCGTCATCATAGAAGAGCTGATGAAACCCCACAACCGGGCCAGCATCCTGATCGTGGATCCCCACGGCGAATATGGCACTCTGCAGGAGATGATGGGAGACACGGCCTTCCAGGCCGACGGCTACCAGCCGACTGTGCGCACCATCAGGCCCGATCAGATACGGGTGCGCATCTCATCCATGGACCTGGGCGACTTCCGCTACCTGCTCCCCAATCTCTCCGAAAAGATGCACTACCACCTGGGCCAGACCTACAACGCCACCCGTCACAAGCACGGCGACAAGTGGACATTGGGCGATTTCATGGTGATGCTGCGTTCCGTCGGTGATGACCAGCCCACGACCGACCCTGATGCCGACCTGGAGTTGGAGGAAGACCCCACCATTCGGGCACTGATCTGGCGGGTCAACTCCCTCCTGGGACAGTCCAGGATCTTTCACGACTTCGAGAATCTGGTGCTGGCCGATCTGTTCCAGCCGGGGCTGTGCACCGTGCTTCAGCTCAACGAGATCGATCAACGCGAACAGCAGGTGATCGTGGCCACGTTGCTTCGCCGGTTGAACCGGGCCCGGATGGATACCGAGAAAGGCCTTGCGGGTGAGCAGGACGAAACCTACCTGCCCTACCCTGCTTTCGTCCTCATCGAGGAAGCCCACAACTACGCGCCGGCCAATGCCGACGTGGTCACCACCCAGATCCTCAAGACCATCCTGGCCGAGGGCCGCAAGTTCGGCGTCTCCGTCGGCCTCATCAGCCAGCGCCCCGGGAAACTGGATGGCGACGTGCTGTCGCAATGTATGACCCAATGCATCATGCGCATCGTCAACCCCATCGACCAAGCGCGTATCGCCGAGAGCGTGGAATCGGTGGGACGCGATCTGCTCAATGAATTGCCGGCGTTGTCGAAGGGCCAAGTCATCGTGTCCGGCGCGGCCGTCAACACGCCGCTGATGTGCCGGGTACGGCCACGCATCACGCCGCACGGTGCGGAAGACCCGGACGCACCCGCTCGCTGGCTGGCTCACTTCTCAGACACGGCCATCGCCGACCGCAAGCGAGAGCAGGCGTTGCCCCGGGAGGCCAAGCGCGGCAGCAGCCGTCTGTTCAAGTAATCTCGACATCGGGCTGCAAGAGTTGGTGTTCTGGCGCTTGGGCGTTCCACGAGACGCTCACACTACAGGCTGACCGCTGAGTGCTGATCGCTGACAGCCCTAGTCCCCATCCGCCAGCCGAGGCCGTCCGGCAGCGGTGGCAACTACCTCGGTGCCCAGGTACACGTCCAGATTTCTCACGCACACGACGTCATCGCGGCGTTCGGTCTGCACCTGTACCTCGGCGGCACCTGCCTGCCGCGCCTGGGACTCCGCCAGGCCCGTGACTTCTGTGGTGGCGAAAGCCACGGCTTCCTCCAGGTCGGAAAAATCGCGGATGCCGGCGGGCAAATGAGCACGGAACATCTCGTCATCGAGACCGAGTGGCCGGATCAGCGCCCGCACCGTCTGCATGACCCCACCGGCCACCGCCCCCACGGCATTGGCGACGGCCGCGTGTGGGGGGATGCGCAATCGAGTATTCAGTCGCTCGGCCACCGCCGGGTAGTAGGTTGCCACTGGCGCTCCGATAGCCACCAACGAGTGATGTAAGCTGAGGGAGCCATCCAGCACGGAGGGTCGTCCATTGCCTGCCAACGCCCGATCGAGGAACAGGCGACGCAGCGGAGAGTCCTGGCTCAGATCCACCCCATATGCTTCAGTCAGCGCCACTCCCACGACGGCCCGCCCCGCCTGCACCGTGATCTGGCGCACCACTCGCTGACAAAGGTCCCCCACCTCTCCATTCGAGCGCTTGTCAGAAGCGTTGCCCGGACGGCACCACAGGTCCGCGCCCAGCTTCGCGGACTCCGCCGACCAATCCCGTTGAAAGCCCAGCACGTGGGCTGCGTCAGTCGGCGTGAAGGTGCTTATGGCCACGAATCCCCTCTCGACCAACCGGGGGAGTGCCTGTCGCAACAGGTAGACCCTCTTGCTGTCAGAGAGCAGACTCGAAAGCGCCACCGGCCCCTCCTCCAGGGCATCCCATATCTCCATTTCCAGAGAGGAGAGTGCCCGCCTGGCCGTGTGTAGCGGACGCTGACGCACCGCGAACTGGCCATCGTAGGGGCCTGCCTTCTCCCTGGCCGCCTGCCGGCGCAGACTCGTCAGGACCTTCGGGTACTGGTGGGCCAGCAAGCTGAGAGGCACCACCCGACGTGGTCCCACCACCAGCCCTTCGGGTTCCGCCTCATCCGGCTGCACCTGGCTGTCGCCACCCAATCCGAACGTGTGTATTGCCACTGCCTCCACCATCGTCCGCCAGCCGCCGACAGTCGCTCCCTCAGCGTTCAACACCGGCCGGCCGTGGCGCAACATGGCAATATCGGTGGTGGTACCGCCCATATCGATCACCATCATATCGGCCTCGCCCGACAGATACCTGGCACCCACCACGCTGGCTGCCGGTCCCGAGAGAATCGTCTCCACCGGACGCTCCAGCGCTACCTGAGCGCTGACCAGAGAGCCGTCGCCCTTCACCACCATCAGCGGCG
>JAUVRU010000439.1 GCA_030597485.1 Anaerolineae bacterium | reverse complement strand
CATGCCCCCAGCGCTTGAGTCCTTCAGCGTGAGGTATGGTCGCGCAGATTCGGATTACGGTATTCATGTCCTTCGCCCCTTCGAATTCACTCAGGCTACATCTCCTCAAAGCCCAGGTCGGGATTCAGTTTGCCGCCGCCACTCATCTCTTTGTCATCGAGGAGGATCGTAGGCGTGGCCAGCATGATGTCCTCATGATAGGGGCTCAGACCCACCGTGCCGCCAAACTTGATGTCCTGATAGCCAAAGCCAAAGTCTACCGCGGCCAGCATTCGTTCATCCTCCGTCATGTTGCCCGAGATGCCAGCCTGCGGGTTGAGGCCCACGCTGAAATGGCATAGCTTGTAGAGCGCCTCATCATCGCAGCGCTCAAGCCAGTTCCTCATCGCGTCCGCCTCTTTCCCTCCTTCGACGGCCGCGATAACCCCCTTCTTCATGACCAGAGAGTAGGGAGTGTGTACAACTCCCTGCACGCTGTCGCGGGCGAAGACCACGAGGATACCGCGAACCGTCTCCACCACCGGGGCGATGGAGACCTGAGCGCCGGGAAAAAAGTCAACCTCCCCGTCCTCAGAGAGCGCCCCATCACTGATGAGGCTCTTCCGCGGCATCAGCTCAAAGCTCACATCAGTCCCCTGGGGCGACGTCACGCGGCAGTGCTGGGTGCGGTCCCATAGTTCTGCCACCCGCTCCGCATTGCGGATCATCGCTTCGACATCAACCTCCAGAAGAGCGCGCACAACATAATCCTCGATGCCCTTGACATTGGTGACCAGCACGCGGGTACCATTCTTCCGCGCTTCAACGGTGGCCGGGTCTGCATCGATCTCGTCACACAAGTCAAGGATCAGCTTGCTGGCGCGAATGGCGTCCGCGAGGATAGGCCCAAACTCGCTGGCGACACCTTTGACGCGGCGTGGCTTGATGATCAGTTCGGCATCCGCCCCGGCCCGTAACCCAGCAGCCAGGCAGGTTTCGGCTAGGCTGATGTCGTGGGCAGTACTGGTGATCACCAATAGGGGATCTCCAGGCTTGGGCCGAATCAAGCGCGAGACTATGGCTTCAGCAAACGCTTCCCAATACAGGTTTGTACCCATCTTTTTCTCCTTTGCTGTCGGTGGCCAATGTTTCCGAGTCGGAGCTAGACTCCGGTACCGCGCAAGCGTGGGTCAAGCGCGTCGCGGAGGAAAGCACCCACCAAGTTAAAGCCCACCACCAGCACACAAATGGCCAGACCCGGGAAGGTCGACCACCACCACTGGGTCAGGATATGCCCGGCCCCCTCACTAACCATATATCCCCATTCGTGGCTGGGCGGCTGGGCACCCAGTCCAATGAAGCTCAGTCCGGCGACGGTTAACACCACATACCCCGCATCGAGCGTCACTTGCACGATGGTGGGACTCGTGCAGTTGGGCAAAATGTGGCGCAAAAGTATCCGGCTGCGCGTGGCACCGATGCAGCGGGCAGCTTCGACGTAAGGGTTTGTTTTTACGGATAGCACCTGGCCACGGACCAGGCGGGCATAGGCTGGCCACCAGGTGAAACCGACCGCCAGCACAGCGGCCTCAATGCCAGAGCCCAGGGCAGCGTTCACGGACATCGCCAGGATCAGCGCTGGGAATGCCAAAAAGACGTCGGTGATGCGCATCAGAATCTCATCCACCCAGCCGCCGACATAGCCCGCCGCAGCGCCGAGTGGAGCCCCAATCGCGACGGCAATCAGTAGTACCACAAACGCTACCCGCAGCGAGACCCGCGAACCGTAGACCAACCGGCTATAAACATCACGCCCCGAAGCGTCTGTGCCGAAAAGGTGCTCTGTGCTAGGCGCCTGCAAGCGCTCGCTACGGTTGAGTTGGCTGGGATCGTGGGTCGCAATCTGCGGAGCAAAGATAGCCACCAATACGGTTGCCAGAATGAGGAACAGGCCGAGCGCTCCCAGCGGGTTGCGGCGAAAGCTGCTGCGCGCTTGCTTTACCGACTCGCGCGAGCGCTCGCGCACACGGGACCTCAGGCCGGAATCCGGACCCGCTGCAGTAGAGTTGGGCGATGTCATCCCGCGATCCCTCTAGGTTCCGACTATTCGATGCAAGTTCAGTGGCTGATCCTGGGATCAAGGTAGCTGTACAGGACATCGACTACCAGGTTGGATAGGACAAAGACGGCACACATGACAATGGTGACTCCCATGAGGACTGGAAAATCGCGCTTGTAGATGGCGTGATAGGCAAGCAAGCCAATGCCGCCCCACGAGAATACGCTTTCTACCAGCAGGCTGCCAGCCAGCAGCCAGCCTACCTGCATGCCCATAAGGGTGAGTGGCGCCAGAAAGGCATTCTTGAGGGCGTGTACTCCGATGACCCGCCATTCGCCCAGGCCTTTGGCCCGCGCAGTGCGCACGTAATCCTGCGTCAGCACATCCAGCATGCTGCTGCGCGTGAGCCGGGAGATAACTGCCACCTCCGGCAGGGCCAGGACAGTGGCCGGCAAGATAAGGTGTACCAGGGCATCTTTGAACAGCGGAAAGTCGCCCGCCAGCAGTGAGTCAATGAGGTAAAAGCCGGTAACGTGATCGGGCGCCGCGGCACCGGTGGACAAGCGGCCGCCGAAGGGCAGTATATCCAGCTTGCCGTAGAATACGAGTTGGGCCATCAGCGCCACCCAAAAGATCGGCATGCCCATGCCCAGGGCGGCAAGCAGGCGGCTCGTTACGTCGGCCGCTTTGCCGGGCCTCAAGGCTGACAACACTCCCAGCGGAATGGCGATTGTCACAGCCAGGAACATGGCGGCCGGCACCAGTTCAAGGCTGGCAGGCAGGTAGGTCTTCAGTTCCACTATCACAGGCTTCCGGGTACGGATCGAATCACCCAGGTCGCCGTGCAGCAGGTTATTCATATAGGTCAGATACTGGATGTGCAGGGGCTGATCCAACCCCAACCTGACACGTATACGCTCCACCTGCTCTGGTTTAGCCCCTGGCCCCGCCGCCGCCCGGGCCGGATCGCCGGGCAACAAGTACATGATCACAAACAGCAGCGCCGTAACCCCAATGATCACGAACACCACGAAGATCAACCGGCGCAAGATAAAACGCTGCATCCTGCTCCTAGCTTCCCCCGATGAGCTGAAGCGGACCGCACATGGAAACTTTGGCCGAAACAGCAAGGATCTCCAAGGAACGGGGGGGGGCCGTGTCCCCCCCCCGTCACTCTTGGAGCGCTCACCCCTTG
>JAUVRU010000421.1 GCA_030597485.1 Anaerolineae bacterium | reverse complement strand
CGTGATTATGGCCGAGCGGCTCAACCCGTGTCTGCTGTTGATGGTGGGTTTCTTCCCCATTACGTTCTGCCTGGTGATTGCGCTGGAGACGTTCGTAGGCGAGAAGGAGCGCAACAGTTTGGAGCCACTGCTCTCCACGCCGATATCGGATGGCGAGCTCTATCTGGGAAAGATGCTGGCCGCCCTGATATTGCCGCTCTCAGCCAGTTACCTGGGGATTACCACGTATCTGGTGGGACTGTACCTGACGATGGGCTGGCTGCCCCCCTTCTCCCTCGTTGGCCAGATACTGCTGCTAACCACTGTGGAGGGATTGGTCATGGTTTCGGGCGCCGTGATTGTGTCCAGCCAGACGACGAGCGTGCGAGCGGCCAACCTGCTGGCCAGTTTCATCATCATCCCTATGGCGCTCATGGTCCAGGTTCAGAGCATCATCATGTTCTGGGGGCGATACCAGGTGATATGGTGGGTCATCGGCGGGCTGGTGGTGGTAGATCTGATCCTGGTGCGGATGGGGATGCGCATCTTCAACCGGGAGGAGATTCTGTCCAGGGATGTGGGCGATCCCAACCTGAAGACCGCTGTCCGCGATTTCCTGGGCTACCTCTCGCGTCCACCTGAACTGGCCCTGCAGCGTGACCGGGCAGTGTCGCCTCGAATTGACCTGGTTCGGATGTACGTCCACGACATCCCGACGTTGATCCGGTCGCACGGGCTTCCCCTATTGGTGGTTCTCATCTCGTTGGCGGGAGCTGCCCTATTGGGTGGGTTCTATGCCACCCACTACCCGGTCCCCGAGGGGATCATCGCATTGGATTCGCTGCCCCAAGACGCGTTTGAGAATCTGTCCGAGATTGACTTCTTGCCTCGATTCAATGTGACTGGCATTTTTCTCAACAACCTGCGCTCGCTCCTGCTGGCAGGGGTGCTGGCCGTATTCTCCTTCGGTGCGTTGGCTTTGATCCTGCTGATGATTCCGGTGGCGTTGATCGGTTTCTTTGCCGTGGAGGTAGCCATATTGGGCTACAGTCCGTGGGTGTTTCTGGCAGCGTTCATTCTACCCCATGGTGTGATTGAGCTGCCAGCAGCTATCATCGCCACCGCCTTCGCCTTGCGCGTCGGCGCTGCCCTGGTTTCGCCTCCGGCCGGGCTGGATGTGGGCCAGGGTTTGTTGTTGGTGTTGGCTGACTTCGTCAAGGTCTTCTTCCTGCTGGTTGTCCCACTGCTCTTGATCGCGGCGGTGATCGAGGTTCATCTGACCCCCCAGATTGTGCTGGCGCTGTATGGTGGGGGCTAGCCATCCTACCCATCGCCCGATGGCGGAGGGTGACCAGTGCCCGACGCAGCTGCTTCCACCAGGAGAATCACCAGCATGGCGAACATTCGACCTTTCCGGGGCATACGCTACGACCAGGCACAAGTGCCCGATCTCAGCCAGGTAGTCACACAGCCGTACGATAGGATAACGGACGAACTGCAGCGACGCTACCACGAACAGCATAAAAACAGCTTCGTCCGGCTGGTCAAGAACCGAGCCACAGAGGACGATACGCCCGCTGACAACGTATACGTCCGGGCCAACTCGCTGTACCGCTCCTGGCTGGACGACGGCGTGTTGGTGCAAGACGAGTCGCCGGCGCTCTATGTCTACCACCAGACGTTCTCCTATCCGGCTGGCAGGGAACTGACACGCAAGGCCTTCGTCGCCGCGCTGGAGTTGGCTCCCTTCGAGACAGGCGTCGTGTTGCCCCACGAGCATACGCTGAATGGACCCAAAGCCGATCGGCTGAGTTTACTTCGGGCTACCGGCGTCAACCTGGAGCCGGTGTTCCTGCTCTATCCCGACCCACAGACCCAGATCAATACCATCCTGGATGCGGCCATCGCTGGCCAACCGCCCACGGCCGAGATGCGTGATCTCCACGAGCATGAGGTCCGGCAACGACTGTGGGTGGTGACAGATCTGGCCGTCATTGGGGAGGTCACGTCCCAGATAGCACTGGCGCGACGCCTGATCATCGCGGACGGGCATCACCGCTACGAGGCCAGGCTGACCTATCGTGAGGAGATGCGAGCAGCCCATCCTGACTCGCCCAGTGACGCTCCTCACAACTTCACCATCGCAGCGCTGGCGAGTCTGGATGACCCCAGCCTGACGATTCTGCCCACGCATCGACTGGTGCATTCCTATGGCGCGATGAGCGTTGCCGATCTGCTGGACGCGGCGGCTGAGTATTTCCACATCGACCAAATTCCGGACCGGGCAGCGTTCTTGGTTGCCCTCCAGGCGACTGGCCGTCGACGACACGCGATCGGGCTGGCCACGTCGGATCAGCAATACTTATGGACGTTGAAGGACGTTCGTGCAATGTATGAGCTGGCTCCGGATCACGTGCCCGCCTGGCGCGAGCTGGACGTGAGCCTCCTGCAGACGCCGGTCTTTGAGAGGCTGATGGGCCTGACCCAGGACTCCATCGACAGGCAGGAAAACCTGCGCTACTTGCGCGATCCCGAGCCGGGCTACCGCGCGCTGGACAGTGAAGACGCCCAATTCCTGTTCCTGCTCAATCCCACGCGCGTGGCGCAGGTGCGGGCGTGTGCCGAAGCCGGTGAGATGATGCCGCAGAAGTCCACCGACTTCTATCCCAAGATGATCAGTGGCCTGGTGGCCATGGCGGTTCGGTAAGGGGCAGGGCTGCCACACGGGTCATGTCGGTTGACCCATCTGTGTCTGTGCCACAGCTACAGGCAGGGCTTGGCAGGCCAAGGCCGCCAACCTGCGCCCGCTGGTGGACCAGGCGACGGTTCTGATGAAAGCCTTTGGCCGCGATGACCTGATAAAGGTCCCCGCGAGGAAAGCGTCCGCGTGCTCAGACACTGAGCCAGATGTCGCCATGCAGCCCATCGTCACCCTTGTCTGACGACTACGGGGAGCGCCGAGCTAGCCGTCGCCGACAGAGAAGGTCGAGCCCCTGGCTTGCAGAGGCTCGACCACTCTCATCTTCGAGCACTTGCACTGTGAGATTGAGTTCGATCAACGCGCCGCCATCCACTTGTCGATCTCTGCTAACACGTGCGGGACGTCAAGTAGGGGATCTCCATGCAACGGCGAAGTGCCGACGTTACCGGCCTCATCGTGGAAGTGGTGGGGAGCCGTGGCAATGCCGGGATAGTGAGGTGCGTTGTCCCAGCGCAGAAGGGGGCGATCGCGGAACAGCTGATACGCATAGTCCTGAAAGGTCGGTTCGTTGTGCAACCAGACCTGCAACTGATAGCCACGCAGCAGCCGACAACGGGCTTTCAGTTCTCTCTTGCCGGCTGGCGTTT
>JAUVRU010000081.1 GCA_030597485.1 Anaerolineae bacterium | reverse complement strand
GGTTTTGGACGGTGAAAACAACGCTATGGGAGATGGAGCAAGGGGTGAAGCCAGTCGAGGGAGCCACCCTGGTGTCGGGGGCAGACAGCCGGGCAGTTCGCCTGCCCCGCCCCAAAGGCGAGATTGCCGTTCATCGACTGCTGCTCGACGGCCGGCTCGTGGATGCTTCCTGCCGCACCAGAAAAGACACTCTGTACCTGGATTACCGGGCCAGTGATGAGCAGGGGCAGACTGACCTGTATGTCGTCCATCAGAAGACCACTGCGCCCCTGACCGGTCTCCTGCGGGACTACCTGCGCTTCCTGCTGTTGGGGAAAGCGTCAAGCCTGCGCCGGACCAGCGTCATGTGCCAGGCGGCTGCGGCCGCTTTCGCCGTGATGACACCCCCGACCGTTGCTGAGCCGCCGCCGACCACGGAAGAGCTGCGGGCCGCTCAGCGAAGCCTGACGGAAGCGCACCTGGTCGCTCAGCGGACGGCTGCCTCCCTGAGCCGGTTGGAACAGCTGATCGACACTGCCAGGGGAAAGGCACTCGATTCCGCTCCTGAGTTTCTTGACAGCACGGCCTTTACGCCCCCACAGATGGATCGTCTGATCCCCATTCGGGAGGCCTGCGATCAAGCCGCCTGGCACCTGGGCCAGACGGCTGAGACCGTAGCCGAGGTGTGCCAGCCGCCGGAGAGCAACCTGACCACTTCGGCATACCAGGCTGCCTGGGATCAGGCGGACACCGCTACCCGACAGGTGACCGACACACTGGCGGGCCCGCTGAGCAGACTACGGGCCGACCTGGCCGCCGGTTCCCTCCCACTCGCTGCCTGGCCCGTCCAGGACTGGTTGACCGATATCCTGCAGAACCTGGCAACCCGGTAGGGATTCAGATGGGTGGCATTGGGCATCATACAGTGGTTCCGCATCCCGCAAGAAACCATCTCTCCTGCTGTCATATTTGACAAGTGTTATAATAAGTACTATAATAGGTGTTACTATACGGACAGTATGGTGGAAAAAGGAGCCCACTGGGAAAGGGGGAAATGAGCTCATGACTCGCATTATGGGGGTCACCAAGGCACGGGTCAGTTTTACGGAGGTCGTTAACGAGGCAGATAATCACGGCGAACCCATCTACTTGACCAACTTCAATGAGCCCCGAGCTGTGTTGATTGGCTACAAAGCTTGGGAGGCGTTGGCGGAACGTTTGGAGGACTTGGAGGACGCACTCACCTTCCACGTGCGCCGTGGTGAGCCATCTCGTCCCATTGAAGAGTTCTTGGTTGAACTTGAGCGGGAGGAGGAGAATGACAAAGCGCCCCTACCAGCTACGGCTAGTGCGATCAGCTGAAAAGGACCTGCTGCGGCTGATGAGGTCAGATCGCAGGCGAGTCCTGGAAGCGATCGGGGCCCTGGCCGATGGCCCACGGCCGCATGGGTGCAAGAAGCTGGTTGGTGGCGAGGGGTACAGAATCCGAGTAGGGGTTTTCCGAATTACTTATCGGGTTGATGATGATAATTCCACGATTGAAGTACGCAGCGTCCTCCACCGCAAGGATGCATACCATTAGATGACTCTACTGAAAAAAGCATGTTCCCACCGCCGCTGCGCGGCAGCGCACACTGGCACCGCGCTGGCGCGCAGCGCAAGTGCAGGTGAGTGCAGGTGAGTGCAGGTGAGTGCAGGTGGGAGCAGGAGAGCGGCAAGATCCTCGTTACTTCAGCGGACTCATAGATGATCGAACAGGCAAGACGGCCCTGGCCAGGTGTTGAAGGCACCTGATCAGGGCCTAACCCCAAGAGGGTCGAGTGCCCACCACCACGTGTATGCAGTTCCAGGGGCCATACTCCTCCCGCTTCACCTGCAGGCCACGCGCCTCCATCAGGGGGACCTCGTCCCGCATATAGTCCCCGAGCAGTTCCCACAGATTTGCCAGCCAGCGCGCGACCAGGTTGCCATCCTCCGATTCACCCGCATCCACGATGATCACCTTGCCCCCAGGTTTGACCACCCGAATCATCTCGTCCATGGCTGCGTCGGCGTCGGGGAAGGCGCTGAAGGCAAAGGTGGAGAGCACCGCGTCGAAAGAGGCATCCGGCCAGGGAATGGCGTAGACGCTTCCGGTCCTGAGATCCGAGGGCAAGCCACGTGCGGACAGTCGCCGCTGGGTCAGGCGCTGCATGCCGGGCGCCAGGTCCAGGCCAGCCATTTGATATTGCCCAGCCAGTTGCGCGTGCAGCTTGCCGCTGCCAAAGCCAATCTCCAGCACCCGGCTGCCAGGCGGGGGAAGGTGACGCAACACCGGCAGCCTCAGACGATGGGTGGTGTTGAAGGTGAGCCAATCCACCGCATCGTACCACGTCGCCAACCGGTCATACACTGGATTCCAGAAGCGGCGCTGGATTGTGCCCCTATCAACGCGACGCCAAAAGCGATTCAACGCCAACACGGTCAGCACGACGCCGGCCACGGCCAACACTATCCAGGCAATCTCGCGTTTGCGACTGGTCATTGTCCATCCCTGGAGCGAATCAGGTTGGATCGTACGCTTCCTACAACTCCGCAACCAACTCGTGAATGCGGTCCAACCCGGCCCGGAGGTAATCGTGCGGCAGGCCAAAGCTGATCCGAAGGTAATGATCCATGCCGAAGTGATCTCCGGGCACGATCAGCACGCTCTTCTCCTGAACCAATCGTTCCATGAGTTGGGTTGAATTTATGTCAAGTTCATAGCGAGCGAAGGCGATGGCGGCAGCCTGAGACGGGATCAGGTTGAAGACGCCCGGATGACTCTTCAGCCATTCATCCAGGATGGGGAAGCCCCGGCGGATGTAGTCACGAGTCCGCTGCACCAGTCGAGATCGCACCGCAGGCCCAAGCGCAATCGCCGCCAGCTGGTTGGACAGCACGGTGGTGCTGATGGTCGTGTACTCGTGCCGGGCCCAGATGTCGTCCACGGTGTCTGGTGGTGCCACCACCCAGCCAATCCGCAGCCCAGGCAGACCATATGCCTGGCGCAGGCGGCCCAGCGCCAACACCGGGTCGTATCGCCCCCAGAAGGAGGGAGTCTGGGTGTCGGTCAACCGCTCGGCGCCGCTGTAGACTTCGTCAGCCAGCAGCCAGGCTCCAACTCGCTCGGCGGCGGCGACGATGCCATCCATCTCCGCCTCAGACAGGATGTAACCGGTGGGATTGTTTGGGTTGCAGACGGCGATGAGTCTCGTCCTCTCGGAGACAATAGCATTGAGCTCGTCCAGATCGGGCGCCCACCCTTTTTCCGCCACCAGATGAAAGGGACTGAGCTGAATGCCGGAGTTATGAGCGATGCCCCAGATTTGCATGTAGTTGGGCAGCATCATCACCATCTCATCCCCCGCCGTCAGCACAGTCTGGCAGGTGATGTAGTTGGCCTCCGCACACCCCACCGTGACCAGCACGTTGTCTGGGGTAGCGCCGGGATAGAGAGCAGCAATGCGCTCCCGCAATTCGATGATGCCGTTGGTCTGGGGGTAGTTGAGCTCGGCGTCCAGCAGTCCCTCGATCACTGCCGGATCGTCTACCAACCCCCGGATGGACACGGGATGAACGCCGCTCTCCGACAGGTTGTACTCCACCGCGTTCTCATACCTGGACATCATCCGTTCCATGTCGAATGGCTGAAATGTGGTCATGAAGTTCGTCTCCAAGTTCTTTTGATTCCAGGCACCTCACAGAATCGTCGGGTGCGCCACCACATTGACCGCCGCAACAGAGGTTCCACTTCGTCCACGGTGTCGCAACGCACAATCCCTGTGCAGGCAATGCCGGCACTACCGTCGACGTCAAGGCGGTCGGTGACGGCCAGCGCATAGTAGTCGCCATTTTACACAAAGATGCCAGCCTGGCCAAGTTGCCCGGCCACCTGGCGCGCCGTGTATCGGTCCAGCGTGATGGTGATGGTTGCGGTTGACGCGCCGGCCGAATCGACCTGGCTTGGTGATGCCGAAAAAGACGACTCGGGGCACGGCCTCCAGACTATCTGGCACCCGCGTGAAGTGTGATTATCGTTTGGATTGGGGGTGGTCACCCAAATGCAGGCCAAATTTCGATCTTGGACAACTTAGCTGGAGGAGATACTCGTAGGTCACTGTCCAGGAGTCTGAGAGGGATGTCAAGGAAGACGTTTCCCTCCGTGTTTTTTGGGTGTATAATCTGGAGCTACCCTGTCAAAGTAAGCCTTTTCAAGCAGCCTCCGAGACCGACTCTGCACACTCATCTTTGGTGCAGGTATTTTGGGAGAGAGTAAAATGCCAGCGCTCCGGATTCAGACATTGGGTTCCTTCCGAGTCTGGCGGCAAAGCGGGTTGGTCTCCAACGAGACCTGGCCCACGCACAAAAGCAACTTGCTGTTCAAAATCCTGCTGACCGATCGGGGCCATTTTGTCTCCGCAGACCGTCTTATTGAATACCTCTGGCCTGATCTGCCCCCCAAACAAGCTAAAAACAATCTGTGGGTAACTGTCAGCCAGGTGCGCCGGGTGCTGCAACCGGACTTGCCTCGCCGTGCACCCTCCGACTACATCCTGACCCAGCCGCAAGGCTACCTGTTCAGCAGGGATAGCGATTACTGGCTGGATGTGAGTGCATTCGTAGACCAACTGGAAGCGGCGCGACAAGCTGATCAGGTGACGGCGCGGCTCAAAGCCCTTGAGGCAGCACGGCAGCTCTACCGCGGCGACTACTTGGAAGAACACCCCTACGAAGACTGGGTTCTGGCAACGCGCGAGGAACTGCGCGGACACTACCTGGCTCTGCTGACCGATCTGGCCGAAGATCACGCTCGTCAAGGTCGCTACCGGCGAGCCATCAGCCTGTGCCATGAGGGGCTGGCCATCGACAACACCCGTGAAGCGGTGTATCGGCAATTGATGCTCTATCACTACTGTGCCGGTGAGCAGAATTCGGCCCTGAAGGTGTATCACGAATGCCGCCGCATCCTGCGGGATGAAATCGGCGTCGATCCGATGCCAGACACGATCAGCCTCCATCGCCAAATACAAAGTCGCCAGGTGGAGACCGTGGACCGTGATGTGGCTTACCCGCCTCCGGCACAGGATCTCGCTGTGACCTACTCTCTAGGCCGCACCCCCTTTGTCGGTCGAGAGGCTGAGTACGGCAGGTTGGCAGCTTGTGCAACCGAGGCGGCTGCGGGCCAGGGCCGAGTGGCCCTGATCGCGGGAGAGCCTGGCATCGGCAAGAGCCGGCTCGTGCAAGAGGTAGCAGCCTTCGCCTTGGAACAAGGTCTGAGCACACTTACTGTTCATTGCTATCAGGTTGAGCAGGCAATGCCCTACCAACCTATCATCGACCTGGCACGCGAGGTCGTTGAGGATTGGCCGGCAGAGACGTTGCTCCGCCTCCCGGATGTGTGGCTGACGGAGATTGCTACCCTCCTTCCTGAGATAGCCAATGCCGTTCCCGACCTCCCCGCTATCCCTGCTGACGTAGACGAGAGCCAGCAGGGACGCCTCTTCCAGGCCCTAGTCCAGCTCTTCGTCACGATCGCCGATGACGGCGGGCTCATGCTGACGTTTGACGACATCCACTGGGCGGATCCCGCGACTTTGCAGTTCCTGCATCAGCTTGCGGTACGCATTGTCAATCGCCCCGTCTTTCTGGTGTGTACCTATCGCAGCGAGGAGGTGGCCACGCATGAGGGCCTGGCGACCCTCGTCTATGGCCTAACGCGCGACGCTCACGTCTTGCCAATAGGCCTGACCCGTTTGTCAGGTGACGACGTGAATGTCCTGCTCGAGCCCATGGTCGGCTCTTCGCCGCCAGCGATGGAACTGGGCCGGTGGCTTCAACACGAGACCGACGGCAATCCTTTCTTCCTCATCTCTATTCTCCAGTCATTGCTGGAACAAGGGCTGCTGAATATCGGAGAGGAAACTGAGTGGCACATTGACCCTCAGGAACTCTACGCTGCCGGGACCGAGCTGGCCTTGCCGGATGCGCTGCGTGAGTCAGTGCGAGATCGGTTGCGCCGCGTCACCAAGGGGGTGCGGCATGTCCTGGACCTGGCGGCCGTGCTCGACCGCCGACTCGATTTTGCGACGCTTCAGGCCGTCACCCAAGGGAATCAAGAAATGCTTCTGGATGCCGTTGAGGATCTGGTGGCGCGCCAACTCCTTCACGTGGAGGAAGATGGCGGGCACTACGACTTCACCCACGACAAGATCCGTGAGGTGGTCTACCATGATCTCAACAGTACTCGACGGGCCCTGTTGCATCGACGGGTCGCGGAGACAATGGAAGCACAAGCCCGTGATCGTCTCGATGAGACAGCCTCGATCCTGGCTCATCACTTCGAGCGGGCAGGGGAGAGAGCCAGGGCGCTGGGCTACTGGTTGCAGGCCGGCGAGTATGCGCTGGCGACTTACGCCGCGCAGCAAGCGGCTCGACACTACGAGCGGGTGCTGGCCCTTGCCGAGCAGCCATCGGAAAAACTCGAGGCCTACTTGGGTCTCGGACGTGCCCATTTTGCGCTGGACGACCTGGAGGCCGCCGTGGCGGATCTAAATCAGGGGCTGCAACTGGCCGAACAACAGGATGAGCGGCGGGCCAGGCTGCACTATCTTCTGGCCGACGTACACTTCGCGCGCTACGACGTGGAAACCTGTGAGTCCCACGCCCGAGCAGCACTGGCTGCGGCCGAGGCGGTCGGCGACCGGGAAACGATGTGCCAAAGCCTCTCGCTTCTGGGCCAGGCGCACGGCGCCCGGGGCGACCTTGATTCGGAGATCGAGCTGATCACCCAGGCCCTGGACGTCTGCCGCCGGTTGGGCAGTCGCTGGCGGGAGGGCCGTACCCTGGCCGATCTGGGCTGGCTCCAGGCGCAGAGAGCCGAATTTGCTGAAGCAGTTGCCTCAGCGGAGCGAGCCCTGGCGCTTTTGGAGGTCACAGACGATCGCGCTGGGATAGCCTTCATCTGGAACATCCTGGGCCGGGCCCACGGCGGACAGGGGCATTACGAATCTGCTTTTACTGCTTTCCATCGCAGCCGAGAGGTAGCCGAAGCGATTGATCACAGATTCTTGATGGCGCAGGTACCCAACATGCTGGGCTGGCTGCATCAGCAGCTCTGCGATTACGAGCGCGCGCTGGCCTTTGACCAGGAGGGAGTTGAGGTGGCATGCCGATGGGGTAAGACCCCGGCTGAAATCGGCGCCCGCATCAACGTCGGACTGGACATCCTGCATCTGGGCGACCCGGCGCGCGCCCTACTTGACCTGGAAGAAATCCAGACAAGAGCAGAGGGGGAGATCTTCGGGTGCCATACCTGGCGGTGGCGGCTGCGGCTGCTTCACGCCCAGGGATGGTGCTACCTGGCGCTGGGCCAGACCCGGGCCCCCAAGGCGTTGGATCTGGCCGAGGAGGGGATGACGTTGGCGAAGGCGACCACCTCGCGCAAATATGTGGCCTTGAACC
>JAUVRU010000093.1 GCA_030597485.1 Anaerolineae bacterium | reverse complement strand
GCGTTGGGATCCAGTCGCCGGAACGTCCAGCGATCCGGGAGTGTCACTTCCTGTCTGGGTGGGAGGGGCAAGCGAGGAGACGGCTGGTTCTGGGCCGGCTGATCGGTGTGCATCACGAGCAGATGTGATCCCACTGGCGGGAACGACAGCATCACTTCCGTCTTGCCGTCCATCAGGCCCCCGGGTGCTGGCCTGACCTTCCCGGTGAACGGATCCCATTCTTCCAGCCGGCCGGTGCCCGGCAAGCGAATCTCGACTTCCCGCCCGTGATGACGATCTTGGTTGACCAGGAAGAAGACCTCCCGGGTGCCATCACGCCGATGGTGGTAGATCACGTCCTCAGCTCCCTCGCCATCGATAACCAGGTCTGGGGCCAATCGGTGATCCAGAGCCTGGGCTATGCTACCGCGTTCATTGGGAATGTGTACCGTTTCCGGCGGCAAGACTCGCTCAGCGGGACGGCCATCCACCAGGTACGGCGATTCGCCCGCTGCAATCACCAGCCCACCCTTCGCCGCAAAGCGTTGCAGGAGCTCAACTGTTGACCAGGCCAGGGTGGTGGCGGGTGGCACGATCACTGCCCTGTACCGCATCTTGCCCACCTGAACGGTGCCGCGCTCAACGGAGCCGTGTTTGGCGAGCAGAATCTCGTCGGCGAAGTGATAGTCCCGATGCAGCGCCAGCAGGCTGTCACTCAACGCACGTAGTTCCTGCGTCAGGCGCTTGGCTTTGTATGGCGCTGCTGGACGGTACAGGGTCCAGGCACTGGCAATCGGATGAATGACCAGCACGTCCACCACCCGTTGCCCCTGGCTCAGGATCTGGCTCAGGCGGGTGAAATACCCCTCGAACTGGCCATTGTAAGGCCACCATGGTTGTTGGTAGAACAGGTTGGGCGGGAAATCCCGCTTGGCAGCTCCACGCATAGAGTAGAGCGATAGATGTGGATTAAGTAAGGTAACGCCGAGCGCGTACAGGTGGTCGCCGATCCATTTGCGATCGGCAAAGCTGAAGTCCTGGCCGGCACAACCATACGTCTCGCACAGCGCCCTTTCTTTGCCCAATTGACACACAACACTGTCAATTTGCTTGACAGTCAGCGGCTGGTCAATATGGCGGCCCAGCTTGTCAATGCCCGGGATGTGCATGTGTTCATAGTGTGGCATGGCAGCGCCGCTGCCGAGAATTTGGTCTTCCAACGTATCCTCACGCAGAAAGTGCCCCGTGAAAAACAATCTGTGATCGTCACACCATTCGCCCACCTGCCGGGTGAAACTGTCTATGAAACGCAGGGTCATTGCGCGCCAGAAGTCGTATCGCACGCGCATGTAATCGCCCACATCAAAGAACAGGCAGGGCAGATCAGGGAAGAGGCTGTACCCATTGCGCTGCTCAAACTCCTGGGAGAAGTCCGTCGTCCACGGGAGGATGTGTGCACCCCGCCCTTGATACCACTCCATCTCTCCTGAGCCTTGATACCAGTTCCAACGAAGATATTGGGGCTCATCGGTGAAGACGCCTGGGATCGTCTCTCCAAAGGCCTGGCCAACTTCCCGCTCGTAGGCTTCGTAGGTGCTCTCGATGAACGCTCGCACGGCCTCCGGATTCAGCGGGTCGAAGTAGCAGTAGCCTTTATGCCGCCGTTGGTTAGGCGCGGCGGTCACCGGGTAGATCTGCACCCAGGCGGGAGTGGTGGGATCGTAGAGCGTCGGGTCGGGCGCAGGTTGGAAGTCAGTCAATACCCCTCTTTCACGACGGGCAATCCAGGCCCCCAGTCGCTCGGCAATGTGAGTGGGCTTGTCGTCCACCAGACACCACAGCGCCTTGGCACGATATTCCGGGGATTTGGCGGGCACGATGCCGCCCGCAAAGCCACTGGGCCACTGATCCTCGTCATATATCCAGGCACACATGCCGCGTCTTCGGGCTTCCGCCACGCACACCTTCACACACTCGAACCAGTGCCCTGACAGATAAGGTGTTTCCAGGCCAGGCCGAGCGTGCATAAAGAATCCGCCCCACCCGGCCTCGTCCATCAAGGCAATCTGACGTATCAGCTCCTCCTCCTGCAAATCGTCGTTCCACGACCAGAACGTCACTGGCCTGTACATCTTTGGAGGCGAAGCAAAACCGTCGGCGGCTCTAGGACTGGTATCGTTCGACATACTGCCCGGTCTTTCGTCGGTAATAGAGAAAGTTGTCCCAGGGGACATCCGGATGCACCAGGTGATCACAGTGGGGAATGAACCCGCCTTGAGACAACAACGGCGGCAGTTTGGCCTCGAGCTCCGCATCGATAGCTTCTTTGCTCTGGGCCAACTTCATCTTGTCCAGCCCCCCGATGATGAGCAGTTGCGGGAACTGCTTCCGCACCTCTACCACATCCATGCCTGCCTGAACCTCGAAGGGGTACAATCCGGTCACTCCCGACTTCAGGAAGCCTGGAATCAGCTTCCAGCAATTGCCATCGGTGTCCACACATATAGTGTCTACGCCATGCCCTCTTAGAAATCCAGTGACCTGTTGGTAGTAGGGGACAATGAACTCCTCGAACAGCCCGGGCGATATGAGAGGCCCATTCCGGAAGGCCATGTCCTCCCATACGTAGACAAAGTCCAGATCTACCCTGGACACGATCTCTTCCAGCACCGCCAGCCAGACTTGTGCCAGGTGGCGGTTGATATCGTGCATCAATTGTGGGTCGTCGTAGTACATCACCAGCTGTTTCTCAATCCCCATGAGTTCCCGAGGAATGCTAAAGAAGCCATCCATAACCACACCCAGTGGGTAGTCACGATCACGATATGCAGCTGGCAACCATTCCCAGCCATCAGGAAGGCGCGGCGTGAGGTCCGGGCCAAAACGTTCTTCCCTCGTCTGTTCCCAGCTGGACCGATCGCAAACCGGCCAGCTCAGAAACTGAGGAATCGAATCCCTCTCCTTGCGCGCCCGCACGGTGACGCCGTCTGGATTGATCATCAACCGGCTGGTTTCATCCTCTTCGAGGATTATTTCCTCGAACTGAGGTGAGTGACGCCAGTTCACCGGGATTCTCACCGCCCCATCGTCAAAGCCAAGCAGGTTGTGAACATCGAAATCCCGGTAGCGCATAAGGCCCGGTCGCAGGGGGAAGGGAGCTGATTCACCGATCACACCACTGCCACTGGGGAAACCGGTGGGCGGAGAATAAGAAGTACGCCGCAATCCTTCCTGGTACCAACGTTCCATCGTGCCTGTCCAGTATCCAAACTCCCAAAGCAACGTCCGGACACCTGGCGCAAAGTGCGTTACGGCAGAGTAGCGTTCACGGCTATTCATGTCTTTCCCCCTCACATCCAGTTTCAGCTACATCTGAAGGAACCCGTATGCCATCCAGCCACCGTCAATGATGAGGGATTGACCGCACATGAAATCGGATTCGCTGGAAGCCAGGAAGACAGCCGGGCCTGTCAAGTCATCCATCGTGCCAAGGCGTGCGGCCGGCGTGCGTTGTTTGATGGCCTCCAGGTTCAACTGGCCGATCTTGATCTGATGCAAGATGATGTCGGTCTCGTGATAGCCGGGTGACAGCATGTTCACATTGATTCCGTACCTGGCCCACTCTACACCCAGGCCCTTGGTCAAACCGACCAAACCCGTCTTGCTGGCAATGTAAGCCGCTCTGAAGGGCGCTCCGCTATGGGCTTGCATTGAGCCTACCATGATGATCTTACCATATCCAGCTTGCTTCATCGGTCCGGCCACGGCCTGGCTGCAGAGGAAGCTGCCGGTCAAGTTGGTGTCAATCACTCGCTGCCAATCCTCGTAGGGCAGTTCCTCAGATGGCGCTACCGCCCTGGTGCCGGCCGCATTGAACAAGATATCAACCTTGCCCAACGTCTCCAGTGCGCTCTCCACCAAACGGTTGGCATCGTCAGGACTGCATACATCTGCCTGGATTGCCAGGCCTTTGCGCCCCAGTGCTTCGATCTCCCCGGCTGCCTGAGCGATCTCCTCGCTTGAGCGAGCCACTACCGCCACGTCGGCGCCTTCGCGGGCATAGGCCAATGCCACCCTTTTGCCGATACCTCTGCCGCCGCCTGTCACAATGGCAACACGGCCTGCTAACCTTTGCGATGTGTCGTTCACGATGATTTCCTCCTATTCTTGTGTTTGTGAATTCTCTCTATCTCCCACCTGCCCTGCGTCCAGATACGAGAGAACCTGGCGGAAGCGCACGTTGGCGTCCTCTTCCGTGTCCACCTTGGACAGTATCGCCAGACCTTGGGGCGAGAGCTCTTCGAGAATCAGCATGGTTTCATCCAAACTGATCTCCCCGCATATGAGGAGAGACTTGTGCTCTTGAATGTGCCTGAAAGTGTCCAGCAGCTGGGGCAGGGTGCTTCCTGTCGGATCAATGAGAACCTCCATTGCGTCCAGCGAGTCCAGCGACAGCAAGCCGTCAATGACTACGGGCAGCGTCCCTGAGTGTATGTGGATCATAGCCCGGTCCCATCCCCGGAGAATCTCATCCTCCTGGGGCAGAATGAAATCCTGATATAGGCTCGGGGACAACATGGAAGCCGCGTCCTCCTGGTATATCATACAGGTTCCCTTGCCCCAGGCACGCCGACGACCGGCACACATCCCTCCGTGGAACGTGCCAAAGTCCTCGACCAGCATATCCCCCACTCGCTGCCAGATCTCGGTGCACCGAGCGAGGAGGTCCCTCATTTCCTGGGGGTGGTCGAAGTACTCAAGCACCATACGCTGGGTGCCCAGCAGCGCTTCCGCCATGTCGGCCACGCCGCGCAGGATCGGATTGCCAATCGGATAGCGCCCGTCAGCGTGCTGGCGCAACGTGTCCGAATACTCCAGGATTTTGAGCAGCCACGGATTCTTTGGATCGAACCGGATGCGCTTCAGGCTCTCCCACGATGGGTCCGGGTGCTCCGCCCACACACTACGGCTCTTGAGGCTGACGTACACCTCGCAGCCAGCGATTGCCTCCATCCATGGCATGCCGTCGAAAGGGGAGGCGACCATGAACATGTCTTCCTGTCGAGCCTCAGCATACTCGTGGGTCCTGTCCCAGTCTGACAGAAACTGTCTGGGGTCAATCATATCGGGTGTGATGCGACCTTCTGATATTGGCACCGGCTGGTCAGAAAAGCGGACGAAAGGGAACGTGATGCCTGCCGCCGTGGCCAGAAGCGGCCGCTCAACAGGCGTGCGATCCCAGAAGGCCTGGTTCCTTGCCAGCCGCTGCTGAAGGTCATCTCTGTCGAATCTATTGCGCCTTGCGTGCATGTTGGCTCCTCTATCCATCCTGGTTCAAGGCCTGAAGGAAAGCTTCGACTGCACTGGCAGGTCTCACCCCATATCCAAGATCGCTCAGAGCCTGCTCCAACGCCGCCAGTGTGGGAATGAGCATCTCCGCACTCGCCTGCACTCCCTGGTGAGAGATGCGGAAGATCTTGCCCTTCGCCTCGCCGGCCGTGCTCCCTCCTATGCCCACCTGATATCGCTCCCGCAGTGTCCGCACGATGTCGCCCTCTTCCAGCCCGTTGGGAACGCACACGGCGGTCACGCAGTCGCCGGCCAAATGGTGGTTGGCGTATAGATCCAGGCCGATGGCTTCCACTGCCCGCCGGGTGGCTCTCGCAAACCTCTGGTGTCGTGTCCACCGTGCCTCAAGGCCCTCTTCCAACACCTGTCTGCAAGCCTCCTGCAATGCGTAGTACAGGTGCGTGAACGGCACCACAGCCCAGGGCCGGGTGCCACTTGTTGTCACCGCGGCAAGCGCCCGGCTGAGATCCAGGCCCCAGCTGTGGCACGGTGTCGTGCGTGCCTCCATAACATCCAATGCCCTTGGTCCCACCCCGATCACTGCCAGTCCCAGCAGTGATCCCAGGCCCTTGTTGGCTGTCCCCACTACCAGGTCAAGCTCCCAGTCGTCCATACGCAGTTCCATGGAGCCCATCGAAGAAACCGCATCCACCATCAAGAGCGCGTCGTGCTCACGGCAGAGTGGGACCATCTCTCGAAGGTCATAGTGTGCGCCGGTCGACGTCTCTGAATGGCATATGGTCACCAGCCTGGGGTGACGAGAACGCAGCTGCCGGCGCACCTGGTCCACGTCTATTGGTCCGCCATACCGTCCTGCGACGAGTGTGACGTCGGCGCCGGCTCTACGCGCAATCTCCACGGAGTATGAGGCAAACGTCCCATTAACGATGTGCAGCGTCTTATCACCTGGCTCAACAACGCTGATGATAGCCGATTCGAGACCCAACCGTCCAGATCCAGGCCCTATGGCCACCGGCGACTGGGTGAGGAAGATGTGCTGCAACATCGTCTCCAAATCGTCAATTACCTCCCAGAACTCCGGAGTCTGGGGGCAGACCGCCGGCCTGTTCATGGCAGCGACCACTCGCTGGTCCACTGCAACGGGTCCAGGTGTCATTAGCAGCATAGATGACCTTCCATTTCCCTCAAACAGGACACAGTTAGCCACAGGCCAAGTCATGTCTTCTGATCGGTCGGGCGGACAAGGATATCGTGAATCTGCACGTGTGGTGGGCAGGACAACACGTAGCGGATGAGAGATGCAATGTCTTCAGGCTGAAGCACTGTGTATTGGCCGTAGGTTCTTTCCGCTACCTCCTCGCTTCTGTGGAAGCGAGCAGCAAACTCTGTTTCCACGAGACCGGGGCTGATGGCTGTCACCCGGATACCACTTCCCAACTTCCTCAGTTCTCCACGCAGCGCCTCGGTGAGAACAAGAACCGCGCTCTTGGTGGCAGCATACATCCCGTTTCCGGTGCTTGCCGCGTTCAGGCGATGCCCTCCCATAGATGCCATATGAATAATGTGTCCGTTGTCGCCCCGTTGCCGCATATCCCCAATGGCCTGACGCGTGCAGATACTCAACGCAAGCACGTTTACCTGCCACATCTCGCGCCAGTACTGAATATCGCCGTCCACGAGCGACACCTTGTATCCCAGTGCCGCACTGTTGACCAGCACATCCACTCCACCCCACTTCTCGCGAATAGTGGCAAAGAGATCTTGGATCTGTACCTCATCGCGCAGGTCGGTCGGGATCGCCATGATCATAGCGCCCTCACCTTCAATCTCTTGATGCAACGCTTTTAGGCGCTCCGCCCTG
>JAUVRU010000302.1 GCA_030597485.1 Anaerolineae bacterium | reverse complement strand
TGTGCTTGTCCGAGCTCCTCCCTCGGTCCAGCGAACCATCACCAGGAAGCATTCATCAGGCTTCAGCGTGTGCCTACTGGTCCATGCCAGCTCGATCTTTGCGTTTTCCCCACTAAACAAAGCGCCGTCTTCGGGCCTAAGCGATGTTGGCGGAGCGACGGTTGGCGCTGGCGTCGGGGTTTCTGTCAGCGCCGGCGTGGGCCGCGCACGTGTTACTGTGGGCGTGGGCGTCCAGGTTGGCGTAGGCGTGGATGTCTCTGTTGGCGTAACAGTCGGCGTCAAGGTAGGTGTCAGGCTGGGCGTTGGTGTGGTCGTAGGGGTGTTGGTGGGTATGGGGGTATTTGTTGGAGTCGGGGTGGGTGTGAGAGTGGGTACCTCGACGAGGACAAGGACCGGGACCTCGCTGGCGACAGCCTGGACGGTGCTCACTGCCAATGGAGGCCGGAAGCTCTCCAGACTCTGCTGCAACCAGGGAATCACCAGAAGCACGACCGCGATCACGACGGCGAGGGCGGCTCCGATAAGTAGTGGCCGGAGCCAGTCATGCCGCAACGGTTCGCCGCAACTGGGACACACTTCAAAGGCCCGGCTACTCACCGTTCCACAGTGCCGGCAGCGAATGCTCCGGGGGCGTCGCTGGGGCTTGCCACAGTGCGGACAGACGAGTTGTCCGGTCTGGATCTCGGTGCCACAACGGTTACACTTTTTCAATGGACGGCCTCGTCACCAGCGAAGTGGACTCCCTTTGAGCGCCACGTCTTGTGATGTAAGATGCATCGCAGATGGGATCTGCGATGCATGCTACGGTCCAAGACGCTGTGATCTAGAAGAAACTGCCCCAGTCAAAAGAGGGCACCGGGTTGATCAGGTCCTGCCAGGTAATGAAGAGCATCAGGCCTACCAGCAACAACATGCCAATGAGGTGTACCAAGCCCTCCTTGGCCGGATCTACGCGGCGACCCCGAATACCTTCTACAATGACAAAGAGAATACGCCCCCCGTCCAGCGCAGGAAGGGGCAGCAGGTTGGTAACAGCCAGGGCCACGCTCAAGGTACCCATCATCTGCATCACTGGAAACCACCAACCGCTATCGAGCGAGAATTGCACTGCATCGCCCACCAACCGTCCTACTCCCACCGGACCCACGGGCCGGGCAAGGTCGGCCGGGATCAGACCTCTGATGATCTGGATGGGAAGGGTGACAATGAGCCCGATGTAGCCCGCTGTTTGTTTTATCCCCAGCCAGATGGCTTCATGCCATGGATACTGCTTGATGGTCATGCGTGGAGTCAGGCTGATACCCATCGGCCCCTCACCCTCTGGCGGGGTGATGCGTGGTACGACTGTGATCCGCTGCGTTTGGTCGTCGCGCTGTACTGTCAGCGCCACGGGCACTCCGAGGTGGGCCTGGGTATGCACCTGCAGGTCGGTGATCGTCTCGATCTCCTGATCGTCGGCGCGCAAGATCACATCCCTGGGCAGCAGCCCCGAAGTCTCAGCAGGCGAGCCTGGGGCTACTGCGTTAACCACCGCATTCTCTGGCTGCGCGACAGCCGGCGCTCCCAAACGAAGCGCCAGAGCGAACAAGACCACTGCCATCAACAGATTCATGCCTGCCCCGGCGGCCAGCACCACCATACGCGTGATCTTGCTCTTACTGGCCAGGCTGCCAGGGAACGTCGGATCTTCTTCGCCCAGCATGCGGGCAAAGCCCCCAAAAGGGATGGCGTTGACAGAGAAGAGCGTGCCTGGATCCAGCCGATCGACAGTACTGGCTGATTCGATGGCTGCATCTCCGGCTTCGACCTCTTCAACGTGGGTTAACACCTCGCGGCCCTTCTTATCGGTGCCCGTCCGGTAGACTACAAGAGACCGGGCTTGCAGGCCTTTGGGCAACCGAAAGTCGCGTGGGATCACGATTTTCTTTCCGCCGATGACAATGTCGCCTTCGCTATGCCAAAAGGTGAACACGCGGGGTGGATATCCGAAGCCAAACTCCTCGACTACCACCTTTGCGCGCTTGGCGGCGAGCAGGTGCCCCAACTCGTGGACAAACACGACAATACTCAGTGCGATTACCAGTGACAGAACCGTTACCACAGCGTCAATTCCCTAAACCTTTCCCTAACCAGACCGGACCTCGTGCCAGGCCATCTGCAGTTTTTCCAACTGCTCCTCGTTGGCCACCTCCGGGTTGTCATCAAAGCCAGGAAGCTTCAAGATCATTTTGAATAGCTTGGTTGTGCTCAAGTCCAAGGGATCCGTGTCCGGATAGGCGGAATTCAGTGCCCGTACCATCCTGGAAAAGTCGTCCCAATGCAGTGGCTCGCGGGCTTCTTCAGAATCCACGGGCTCGGCTACTTCTTCGTCTGTCAGGGCGGCGGCTTTTTCCAGGTGGCCCTGGCGGGTGTAATAATCGGTCAGCGTGGCCCGCAAAGCATCAGCAGCTAGAACCGAACAATGCATTTTGATAGGGGGGAGCCCGTCCAGTGCCTCGGCGATGGCCCGATTCGAGATCTCTAGTGCTTCGTCGATCGTCTTGCCTTTGATCAACTCTGTAGCCATTGAACTGGTGGCGATGGCTGCCCCACAGCCAAAGGTCCGAAACTTGATGTCCGTGATCACGTTCTCATCGATCTTGATCGACATCTCCATAAGGTCGCCGCAGGTCGGGTTGCCTGTCCGGCCGACGCCGTCAGCATCCTCAATAACCCCCACGTTGCGGGGGTTCATAAAGTGGTCCATGACCTTTTCGCTATACTCCAACTCAAGAGCCTCCAAGTATGACCTTTGCGCGTCTAGAACAAATAGTATTCCACAAGTCGCACGCCACCGCCCGGGCCGCTGACCAGCACATCCTGGATGCCTGGTAGGTTGCGCAATCGCGTCTCAACCTGAGCGGCATCGGATCTTTCACAGAAGCAGTGCACATTGGGACCAGCGTCTATCGTAAAAAAGACGCCTAGGCCCGAGTGGCGCCAAGCACGCACTCCTTGCAGCACGGCCACCGTCGCCTCTTCCCAGTACAGAAGGGAAGGATCCGAGGTCATCATCACCCCGTGCATGGCCAGGGCATCGGCCTCAATGGCGGGTCCCACGTTTGCCAGGTCACGCTGCTGAATGCCTGACATGACTGTCGCCAGCAGCCCTGGCACCGCGGCCAGCCGGGCCGCGTAGAATGGACTGGTCGATACGATCTCATGTCCATGGTGTGAGCCTACCTGTTTGTGCTGGTGGCTCACAATGGTAACCAGATCGCGCAGATCCCAGTGATCTGGGGGCGCTACCTGACGGGCAAACGAGGTAGCGTCGCGGTCCCCGTCCCACTGGACAAAGCCTGCAGGCACCGACCGGCAGGCCGACCCGGACCCCAATCGCGCCAGGCGCGACACTTCTGCTTCGTTCAACAGAAGCCCTGCTGCCCGCGTCGCAGCCAGTGACAGGGCGGCAAAGGCGGAGGCTGATGAGGCCAGCCCCGTCCCGGCCGGAAAGTCGTTCTGACTGACGACCCGGGCCTTTTCATCGATTTCAGCCAGTGCCCGGACTCGATCCAGGTGCTGGACCACCCGCTCCAGGGCATGGCCTTCCGCCGGCTGCCCATCGATGGTCACCATGTCACTGGGCAATCCTGGCCGAAACTCGACGGTCGTCACTGTCGTCAGTGCTGCCAGATTCATCGAAAGCGACGGATTCGCTGGCAGGTTCAGGGCATCGTCGGCGTTGCCCCAGTATTTGATGAATGCGATGTTCGGGTTTGCGACTGCGGTCGCCTTGCCTTTCGACATCCCTATTTTCCAGCGTTTGTTGCTATCATAGCACTTTTTGGGTGTACGGGCAAGTTAGCTGGATCACCTTCCGACGCACGCCGAACCAATCTAGCGGATCACCGTCCCTCCAGACACTCTGGCAGGATCGAGCAGGACCGCCTCCAGGGCGCCGTGACGCCCCCCTGAGATTAGGTGTGCGGTGAGCCCCGGTAAGCCTCGGACCACGCCCACCACTTCTGCAACTTTGGTCTGCATCCCCCCGGTTACGTCGGTGGCATGAGATCCGCCCAGCCTGCCCCGCACCGCTTCCCAGTTTGTGGTC
>JAUVRU010000100.1 GCA_030597485.1 Anaerolineae bacterium | reverse complement strand
TACTCCAAGGGATACAGCCCGCAGTGGCTGGTGTGGGTGCTGGTCTTCATCTAGATGCTGATACCGAATCTGCGGGGCGCGTTTTATGCGGTGGTGACCGGTCTGCTTAACCTGATCGAGGCCAACGTCTTTTTCACTATGGTGCCCGACGAGCATTGGCTGCTGGTCCTGACCGTTGGGCTGCGCACGCTGGTCTTTGTGCTGGTGGCCGCGGAGTTCTTGGCGATCCTCCAGCCGCATTGGCTGTCGCCAGATGTCAGGCGTGTCCGCCGTTGGGTGTTGGCTGGGCTGGCAGTTCTGTTGTTGGTAGGGAGTGTGCCTGCTGGCGTACGGTTCTTCCAGGCCTACTTCGACGTACGTCACCAGTTGTCGCCCTACAGGACCACGATCAGCACCTTGCGGGCTGAGAGCGAGCCTGGCGCCGCCCTTGTCCTAAACAGCTACGAACACCGGACGTATGACTGGCTGTACCCTTACCTGCGCCAAGGCCTTGCCTTTTATATGCTGGACGACTACGCTCCCCCCGGTGAGTCTGTTGACGCACGTACCATCGCTTACCTGGAAAGCATTGCCAGCGATCACCAGGACTGGTGGTTCTTTGACAGCGACCCGTCGGTGGCGTTGCCCTCGGAAGAGGTGGCTATGCGCTGGTTGGATGATCACGGTACCGTTCTGGACGTGCGCGACAGCGACGGGGGACGGCTGTATCACCTCACTGTTCGGCGGTGAAGGTCTCAGGGACACATTCTTGTCAAAAGCAACCCGGCCGGGTACAATCATAGGTTGGATGTTCGGCCGGTTTTCGGGAGATGAAGTGGTGTTGAAGACAAACAATCTGTGGGATGGTTTGGAGCGCACCCGAAATTCCTTTTTTGGGCAAATCGCAACCCTCTGTGGGGCCAGTGACATCACCGACGAAACGTGGGATGACCTGGAAGCCCTGCTTATCCAGGCGGATGTTGGCGTGGAGACCTCACTTTCGTTGGTGGGGGCGGTGAAGGATACGGTGGCGCGTCGAGGGATTACTCAGTCATCTGATATGACAGACATCGTCAAGCAAGAGATGGTAGCATCGCTCAATGGCCACCACCGGCCCTTGAGCATCAACCAGAAGCGGCTGCTGACGGTGATACTTGTTGTTGGGGTGAATGGGTCAGGCAAGACGACCACAATTGCCAAGCTGGCTCACTACTACCAGCAGGCAGGCCAACGCGTGACCCTGGCAGCGGCGGATACCTTCCGAGCTGCGGCGATTGACCAGATGAAGATCTGGGGAGAGCGCGTCGGGGCGACGACCGTCGCTCATCAGCCCGGCGCGGACCCGGGAGCGGTGGTTTTTGATGCCATCAAGAGCAGCCAGGCGCGGGGTGCAACCATGGTTATCATCGATACGGCCGGACGTTTGCACACAAAGTATAACTTGATGAAGGAATTGGAGAAGTTGCGCAGCATTGCAGCGCGGCAGGTGCACCAAGCGCCACACGAGACCTTGTTGGTGCTGGATGCTACCTCTGGGCAGAACTCCTTGAGCCAGGCTCGACACTTCAAGGAGAGTGTGGATATCACCGGCGTGGTGCTGGCCAAACTGGACGGCACGGCCAAAGGCGGCATTGTGTTTGCTATTGCCCAGGATCTGGGTGTGCCGGTTCGCTTTGTCGGTACAGGAGAAGGGCTAGATGATCTGGCAGAATTCGATCCACAGACCTTCGTGGACGGGTTGTTTGCACCTCAATGAGATGGAGGAGTGATTTTGGCAATGGAAGAACTGCGTGTCACTTTGACCGATCTGAACCAAAGGATCAGCGAAATCTTGGTGCATCTTTGACGTAGCTGGCAAAGAGAGAAAGATAGAGGAACTTGAGAAGGAGTCGGTATCGCCCAACTTCTGGGGGGACCAGGTCCGGGCACAGGCGCATATGCGTCGGCTATCGGCGCTGCAGGACGAGGTGAATTCCTGGCGTGGTTTGAGCAGCCGGGTGACTGATGCCCTCGATCTGGTTGAGCTGGCAAGCCTGGAACAGGACGAAACCATCCTCGGGGATCTGGGCGTGGAAGTAAAGGCCATTGAATCCGCGCTGGAGAAGATGGAATTTCAGGTACGTATGTCGGGCAAGCACGACAGGTCGGACGCGCTCCTGTCCATCCACGCGGGTGCCGGCGGCACCGAGAGCCAGGATTGGACGGAGATGCTTCTCCGCATGTATCTGCGGTGGGCGGAAGGCAGGAAGTACGGGACCGAGATTGTGGACTCTATGCCGGGCGACGAGGCCGGACTGAAGAGCGTGACCATGCTGGTAGAGGCCTCCTGGGCGTATGGATATCTCAAGACCGAGCGGGGAGTGCACCGGCTGGTGCGTCTATCACCCTTTGACTCGGCTCATCGGCGACACACCTCCTTTGCTCTGGTGGAAGTGGTGCCGGACATAGATGACAGCATTGAGATAGTCGTGAGACCTGATGACGTGCGGGTGGATGTGTACAAGTCGTCGGGAGCAGGCGGTCAGCATGTGCAGAAGAACTCTACTGCGATACGCCTCACGCACGAGCCAACCGGGATTGTGGTCACTTGTCAAAACGAGCGTTCACAGGCGCAAAACCGAGAGATGGCGATGCGGATTCTGCGAGGCCGCCTCTATGATTTGGAGCGGCAGAAGCAGGAGGAGGAGCAGGCTCGGCTGAAGGGTGAGCACATTGATGCTGGCTGGGGCAACCAGATCCGTTCGTACGTCCTGCACCCGTACAAAATGGTGAAAGATCACCGCACCAGCCACGAGGTGGGCAACGCTGACGCGGTGCTTGATGGCCGGCTGGATGATTTCATCGAGGTCTACCTGCGTCAAACAGCAGGTCAATCCGCTGGTGAGACCACCTGATCCAACAATCCATTGACAACCCACACAGGGTGTCTGTCGTGCATCAGTGGGTAAGATGCGCGGGAGAAGTCCCAAGGAGGATGTATGAAACTGGTCACGTTTGTCCATAATGGTGCTCGTCGATTGGGGACGTTGCAGGTTCAGGATGGACGCCAGGTGGTTATCGACCTCAACCAACTGGAGCCGGGCCTGCCGGTTGACCTGGTCCGATTCCTGGAAGAGGGAGATGCCGCTCGCAGCCTGGCGGAGAAGGCACTGGTGCGGGCGGGCAAGGGTCTGGATATGTCATCGGTTGCTCTCAAATCGCCTGGTCCTCGCCCCGGCAAGATCATCTGCGGTGGGCTTAACGACCGGGAGCATGCGGCGGAAAGCGGTCATCCAATCCCGGACTACCCTACCATCTTCTCCAAGTATGCCAATGCCGTTATTGGTCCTGAGGAACCGATCATCATCCCCAAGGTCACCGATGAAGTGGATTATGAGGGGGAGCTGGCGTTCGTCATCGGCAGGCGAGGACGCTACGTCTCAGAAAACGATGCGTTGGACTATGTGGCTGGCTATCTGCCCTTCAATGATGTCAGCGCACGCGATTTTCAGAAGCGCACAAGCCAGTGGACTATCGGCAAGACGTTTGACAACTTCGCGCCGATGGGGCCAGCATTGGTGACGTCTGATGAGGTAGCTGATCCTCACAATCTTGACATCCGGGTGACGATTGGCGACCAAGTCATGCAGGATTCCAACACGCGTCACCAGATTTTCACCGTTCCCTACCTGGTGGCCTATCTCAGTCAGGTGATGACCCTGGAACCAGGAGATGTGATCTCGACCGGCACTCCGAGCGGCGTGGGGTTTGCACGCAAGCCCCCACGCTTCCTGCAACCAGGCGACGTAGTCCACGTGGAGATAGAGGGGCTGGGCACATTGTCGAATCCAGTGGTGTCGGAGAGCTGAGGCCATGCCCAAGAATGATATTGTCATTCGCATCGGGGGCGAGTCTGGCGAGGGCATTGTCACTATCGGTGAGGTTTTTGTGCGCATAGCGGCCTTTTCTGGGCTCGAGGTGTACACGTTCCGGACGTTTCCCGCCGAGATCCTGGGGGGACACGTCATCTTCCAGGCGCGCATCGCTGATCGTCCCGTGCTCTCGCAGGGGGATGAGATTGAAGTACTCGTCTCTCTGAACCAGGAGGGCTACGATAACCACATTGGCGAGCTCAACGCGGGCGGGGTGGTGATCTACGACAGCAATCGTGTCCAGCCGGCAGGGGGTGGTGACGACCACGTTCTGTGTCCCATCCCGGTCTCTGACCTAGCGCGCGGCATGGGCTTCACGCGTGGAGCCAACCTGGTGATGATCGGGGCCATGATTCAGCTGCTCGGGTTGCCGCTTGGCAAAGCAGATCAGGTGGTAACCCGTCGATTGGGCCATCACGAGGATTTGCTGTCCAGGAACCTGGAAGCGCTGGGTCTGGGTCATAGCTACGCTCGGCAGCAGGTCACACAGCGGCTGCCAGCCTATCTTGAGCCTCCCACTGAGGGAGCAGGGCAAAGATTGGTTATGACCGGCAACCAGGCCCTGGCATTGGGGGCTATCGCCGCTGGCTGTCGGTTTTTTGCCGGCTACCCGATCACTCCAGCCACCGACCTGATGGAGTTTCTGGCCAAAGAGCTGCCGAGGGTGAACGGTGCGCTGGTGCAGGCGGAGGATGAGATCGCTGCCATCAACATGATTATCGGAGCCTCCTTCGCCGGCGCTCCGGCGATGACGGCCACTTCTGGCCCGGGCCTGGCTCTGATGATCGAGGCATTGGGGCTGTCCAGCATGGCGGAGATTCCCATAGTGGTGGTGGACGTTCAGCGAGCTGGTCCCTCCACAGGAATGCCGACCAAGACAGCACAGGGCGATTTGTATCTGAGCTTCTACGCTGGCAACGACGAGCCACCTCGTTTCGTGATCGCCCCCAGTTCCGTGGAGGACTGTTTCTACCAGATGATCAACGCGTTCAACATGGCCGAGTCGTATCAAATGCCGGTAATTGTGCTGAGTGACCAGGCACTGGCACCTCGCGTGGAGACTTGCCCACCTTTCGCTCTGGATCAGGTTCGTCTGTGGAAGCGCCAGATGGCTGAACCGGGCGCAGGTAATAGCTTCGAGCGGTACAGTGTCACCAGAACCGGCGTCTCACCCATGACCACCCCTGGCACGGGTGGGGGGCAATACATAGCCGAAGGTCTCGAACACGACGAGAAAGGGAATCCGGACGACTCTCCTCAGATGCACGAGACGATGACGGAGAAACGGTGGCGAAAGGTGGATTCGGCGCGCCACGACGTGTTCAGCCTGGACAATGCCGTGGAGGAATGGGGTGACAGAGATGCGGCAATCGGCATCATCGGATGGGGCAGCTCTCTAGGCCCCGTGAAAGAAGCGATAGTGCGGGCGCAAGCAGCAGGATACCGGGTGGCGGCGCTTTTCCCCAAGATCTTGTTTCCTATGCCAGACGTACGAATCAGCCGATTCATCAAGGGACGCCGGGTCATCATCATCCCGGAACTGAATATGCTAGGCCAGCTCGGTCGGGTCGTCGAGCATCGTTACACCCACCAAATTGTACGGAATGCAGTTGACATAATCTCTCTGAACAAATACCAGGGACTCCCCTTCAGGCCGGTCGAGATATTCGACGAGATTGTCCAGGTTACTCAAGCGCTGACCCGGCGGGCGAAAATGGCGCCTGCCCAAAAGGTCGGTCAGCCTTCGTTGAGGTATTGAGCGGACAGCAGGGGTTGGAGAGGGCCGTACAGGAGGCAATGATGAGAACGTTGCCGGAACCAATCGCCGTGAGGGAGCTGAAGAGCGATGTGAAACCCATCTGGTGTGCAGGTTGCGGGGACTACGGAGTCTTGAATGCGGTGCTCAAAGCGCTGAGCGATCTCAGGACTGATCCGGCGTCCGTCGTCATCGCGTCAGGCATCGGGTGTTCCGGTCGCTTCCCAGCCTTTGTTAGTACGTACGGCTTCCACGGCGTTCACGGGCGAGTCCTGCCTCTGGCGACGGGCATCAAATTGGCCAATCCCGAGCTGACCGTGCTTGCGGTCGGAGGCGATGGCGATGCTTTCAGCATAGGGGCGGGTCACCTGCCCCACGCAGCTCGGCGCAACGTGGACATCACCTACATCGTGATGGACAACGAGATCTATGGCCTCACGAAAGGACAGCCATCTCCCACCAGTCCCCTCGGGATGAAGAGGAAAGCATCGCCGTACGGCACGACTGACGAGCCGATTAATTCGGTCGCTATGGTGCTATGCTACGGGGCATCGTTTGTGGCCCGTGGTTTCTCGTCACGGCCGCGGGAGCTGGCGGAGATCGTCAAGCGCGGCCTTCAACATGAAGGTTTCAGCTACATCGAAGTGATCAGTCCCTGTGTCACCTTTCACGACACGTACGGGTTGTACAAGGAGCTGACCACGCCTCTACCCGAGAGCCACGATCCCTCGGATCGGACCGCTGCCGTGATGCTGGCTTTGGAGACTGGGGTGAAACACCTGGGTGTCTTCTACGAAGACGCCCGGTCTTCCCACCACGCCCAGATTGAGCGGTTGCGGGAGAAGTCCGGAGGAGAGTTCTCACTGGAAGACGTGATGGCGCGCTTCTACCGGTAGGGCTAGAGCGGACCACGGTGGGATGGCAAACGGTGGGGGACGCCACAGACGTGGTGTCCCCTTCTGTGTGAGATGGCGAATGACGCTGACCGAGCTGATCAGGGAAAAGGCATACGACCTCGGTTTTGATCTGATTGGCGTGGCTCCCGCCAGTCGCGCCCCGCACGCTGACGCCTTTGCCTCGTGGGTCGAGGCAGGTTATGCGGCCAGTATGGGGTACATGAAACGAAACATCGAACGCCGCCAAGATCCGCGGCAAGTGCTGCCGGGGGCACAGTCAGTTGTGGTTGGGGGCCTGTCGTATTACACAGCTGACCCCGAGGACGACCTTTGGAATGACCCATCCCGGGGGAGGATCTCTCGCTACGCTTGGGGGCCGGACTATCACGACCTGCTGATTCGCCGCCTGGACCAGTTGGCTGCTTTCATCGCCCGGAACGCTCGCGGAGACATCCGCCACCGTGCCTACGTTGACACCGGGCCTGTGCTGGAACGGGAT
>JAUVRU010000213.1 GCA_030597485.1 Anaerolineae bacterium | reverse complement strand
GGTGCCCATCTGCGAGTGTGTGATACAATCGCTCGGAATCGTGAACACATCCGGGGCTTCGGTTTTTTGACGTTGGCTGAAGCCTGACGTATAATCTACATATAGGTGTGAGCAGGCAGACAATGCTATATGGCCAAAGGTGGCGGTAGATGACACCCTCGTAATCGATGGACGCAGGTCGCAATGCTGGAAGAGCGCCTTTTGATCGTGTCTTCTCGAGAATCAGGGTGTTTCTTTTGTTGTACGATTTGGCGGTCGAACTGGGACGGATTGATCCGGCGACTCGTGGGCAACTTGATACACTTCGACAGGAGAAGGTGAAATGGCGTCAGACGTGAAGGAGGAGACGGCGCCGACCGCGGAGCACACACTGGCCGGGCACGACGCTCTGATCGATGAGTTGCGGGAGCGGCGGGAGAAGGCCCGGGAAGGCGGCGGCGAAAGACGAATCGAGGCACAGCACGCCAAAGGCAAGTTGACGGTGTGGGAGCGCATCGCCCGTCTGCTGGACGAGGGCAGCTTTCAGGAGATTGGGGGCCATGTGATCCACCGCCACACCGACTTCGGGTTGGACAGGCAGCGTTACCCGGGAGATGGTGTCGTGACTGGCTTCGGGAAGATCGATGGGCGGCGTGTATGCCTGTATGCCCAAGATTTCACAGTGCTGGGCGGCTCCTTTTCGGAAGTGCAAGGCCAGAAAGTGGCGGAGATCATGAATCTGGCCATGCAGTCGGGAGTTCCGGTCATCGCGCTCAACGACTCGGGAGGCGCGCGCATCCAGGAGGGGGTCTATAGCCTGGCGGCATTTGGTGACCTGTTCTGGCACAACTCCCAGGCCAGCGGCGTGATACCGCAGATCAGCGTGATGCTCGGTCCGTGTGCAGGGGGAGCGGTCTATTCTCCAGCTCTGACCGATTTCGTGATAATGACCAGGGGTACCAGCCACATGTTCATCACCGGGCCGCAGGTTATCAAGACGGTCACCGGCGAGGAAGTGGATCAGGAGACGCTGGGCGGCTCGACTGCCCACGCCGTCACCAGCGGTGTAGCTCACCTTGTCGGTGACAACGAGGATCGTTCGCTGGAGCTGGCGCGCACGCTGTTCAGCTACCTCCCATTGAACAACAGTGAGCCACCACCGGCAGTCGATCCCGCTGACGATCCATGGCGCATGGATGCAGCGCTCAATACCATCGTGCCCGTCGATCCCACCCAGGCCTACGACATGAAGGACGTCATTGAAAGAATCTTCGACGTCACCAGCTTCTTTGAGGTACACAAGGACTTTGCCCAAAACGCCATCGTCGGTTTTGCCCGGCTGCACGGGCAGGTGATCGGCGTTATCGCTCAGCAGCCAATGGTGCTGGCCGGGGTGATTGATATCGATGCAGCCGACAAGATCGCCCGTTTTGTGCGCTTCTGCGATGCATTCAACATCCCTCTTTTCACCTTTGTCGATTCCCCAGGCTTCTTGCCTGGTGTGGGCCAGGAGCATGGCGGAATCATTCGCCACGGTGCCAAAATCGTGTTTGCCTATTCGGAGGCCACGGTGCCCAAGGTGAGTGTCGTGACTCGCAAGGCGTATGGCGGCGCAATGATCGTGATGAGCAGCAAGACCATCCGCACCGATCTGTGTTTTGCCTGGCCGACTGCCGAGATCGCGGTTATGGGGGCCGAGGGAGCGGTCAATATCGTGTACCGAAAGCAACTCAAGGAGATGGAGAAGGCGGATGCCAAGGCTGAACGGGCCCGGCTGGTGGCTGAGTATCACGAGAAGTTCTCCAAGCCCTACGCATCGGCCGCAGCCGGCGCAATTGACGACATCCTGGTACCAGCGGAGACCCGACCTCGCCTGATTGCCGCTCTGGAACTGCTCCAGGGCAAGCAGGCTACCTTGCCACGCAAGAAACACGGGAACATGCCGCTCTGACAGGCCGAGCGTTGGACAGCACGAAGCCCCTGGGCAACGGTACGGGTGCTGACCGATGGGGAAGTGAATCAGACATCGTGCGGGTCCCCCGGAGGCTATGGATATGGTTTTGGACAACATGGCAGATTTCGGATGTTGGGGGCTCGTCTCGGTCTCCGGGAGACTCAGGGCAGCTGACTGCTCTGTCTTGTGTTGGCTTGTTTTTCGATGAGAGTGTCCTGTTGACCGTCGCGTGGCGTGTCAATGTGGGATAATGGAGGAAATACTGTGGATCAAATCGTTGCCGGGCTTACCGTGAGTGTCCTGGGCATCACGGTCACGTTCGTTGCAATGGGCCTGGTCGCGCTGCTCGTAGTGCTCCTTCAGCGCTATACCAGTGCTCCACCTGGGGCCACCAGGGAAGCCGAGGTGCCGCCCATCCCGTCGACGCAGGCAGCTGAGACTGAGGAGATTGTGGCGGCCGTTGCCGTCGCGTTGGCCCATCTGCGTACGTTGGAATCTGCCCAAAGCGAGCTGGGCAGCGGTCTGATGAACGGGCCAGGCACGTGGTGGGCGATGGGCCAGATCCAACAGCACCGTGTTGGTGCCTGGCATATGCAGGGGAGGAGATGACCATGGGTCCAGCTTCCAGACGGCGGATGAAGGTGGTCGTGAATGGCAAGTTATACACAGTGGAAGTTGAGGACCTGGCGACTTCTCCAGTCAGAGTCACCGTGGACGGTCGGCCTTTTGAGGTTGACATCGAGACAATCGAATCGGAGGTGGCGCAGGTTGAGCGGGTGGCAGCGCTGGCACGGCCGGCTATTGTCGAACCAGGGGCGGGGGCAGACCGACCAGCCCAACCTCCAGCCACGCCTCGAAGCGCATCACCTCGAGAGATCACGGCTCCTATGCCCGGCAACATCCTGGACATCTTCGTTAAGGTCGGTGATAGCGTCTCCGGGGGACAGGAGCTGTGTGCGCTGGAGGCAATGAAAATGAAGAATGCCATCCGAGCCAGTCGTGATGCGGTTATCGCCACCGTAGAGGTGACCGAGGGTCAATCGGTTACTCACGGTGCTGTGCTGTTCACATTAGAGTGAGGCCAGCCATGAACCTGGAGTACTTACTGGTACTGGTGCAAGGCCCGATGAATCTGGACTGGCGTCAGGTTGCCATGATAGCCATCGGCGGGGTGCTCATATACCTGGCGATTACCAAAGAATACGAGCCCTTGCTGCTCCTGCCAATCGGATTTGGGGTGATTGCGACCAATTTGCCGTTGACCGGCATCTTCGAGGAACACGGTTTGCTGGGGATTCTCTATCGGGTCGGCATCCGCACAGAGATATTCCCACTCCTTCTGTTCATTGGGCTGGGAGCTATGACGGACTTCGGCCCACTGCTGGAGAATCCCAAAATGGCGTTCCTGGGCGCGGCTGGCCATATTGGCATTTTCGTCACCCTGATGGTAGGGCTGGTCCTAGGACTGAAGATGGACGTGGCGGCATCTATCGCTGCCATCGGCACGATGGATGGGCCGACTGCCATCTACGTGGCGTCCAAGCTGGCGCCGGAGATGTTGGGCCCGATTGCGGTGGCCGCCTACAGCTATATGTCGCTGGTTCCCATCGTCCAGCCGCCAGTGATGAAGCTGCTGACCACGGAGACTGAGCGCGAGGTGCGCATGCCCTACAGTCAGCGCGAAGTATCAAAACTGACGCGTGTGCTCTTCCCCATCGTGGTGACCATCGTTGTCTCCCTTATCGCGCCGGTGGCTTCGCCGCTGATCGCCACCTTGATGTTCGGCAACTTGATGCGGGAGTCGGGAGTGGTTGACCGGCTGGCCAAATCGGCGCAGAACGAGATTGTCAATGTCACCATCATCTTCCTGGGGCTGGCTATCGGCGCTTCCATGACAGGCGCCACCTTCCTTCGGCTGGAGACGCTGGCTATTCTGGGCCTGGGACTGTGTGCCTTTGTGTTTGACATGGCTGGTGGGATACTCTTCGCCAAGCTGCTGTACATCACGTCCGGCAAGAAGTTCAACCCATTGCTGGGATCGGCCGGCATAAGTGCCTTCCCTATGGCTGCTCGAGTCGTGCAGCGGGTGGGACAGGAGTACGACTACAACAACTTCCTGCTGATGCACGCTATGGGGGCCAACACGGCCGGCCAGTTGGGCAGCGTCATCGCTGGCGGGGTGCTGTTGGCCTTGGTGGCGGGCGTGCTCGGAGTCTGATGAAGTCCTTGGTGCCGGTGGTGTTGGGTACGTGGGTACGGTCGTGGGGTAGAAGACCTGCAGGGGTAACAGACATCACCATGCCTGCCAAAGCATCGGTGGCGATGCAGCAACGCCGCACCGCCACCCTGATCTTGTCCTAACTGCCTGGGCCGGCGAACAGCTCCTGCACCTTCATGGCCAGGTCCATATCTCCCTGCAACTTGATTTTCCCCTGCATAAAGGCCACAACCGGCTGCAGCTGGCCGTTGACCATTTTCACGAAATCGGTGGCGCCCATACCGATGGTCACGTCGGGTTTTTCCGCCTGACCTTCAGTCACGGTACAGGTGCGGTTGGCTACGGTCACTGCCCACTCGCCACCGTCCTCGCCGGACAGATTGAATTGGAACACAGCTTGCAGGTCACCTGCCTTTTCGGGCTGAAATGCCTGGGTCATTTCGGCGAATATGTCTGCAGCATTCATCAATGATTGGCCTCCTTGAACTGGGTGCCTGTCCAGAAACCGTGGCAGACGTACGGTGGCCGGCCATCGGCCTACGAAGACCGGGGTGTCGGCGCAGGTGTGTGGCTTGGTCGATTGGGGCCGGAAGTATATCCCACTTTGCGCTGGCTGTCAACGTGAGCGCGTCCGGGGCAGACATGTCACGACAGTAGAGAAAAAAGGACAGGCCAGGGAGACCTTACTTGGTCCCTGGCCTGTTTGGCATCTCGAGTCTGGTGCCTTGCCGAAAGGGCTCAGTACTCCGGCATAGGCGCCGCAGGCGGCTTCTCTTCCTCAGGGATGTCGGTGATCAGAGCTTCGGTGGTGAGGATCATGGCCGCGATTGAGGCGGCGTTCTCCAACGCCCCCCGGGTCACCTTGGCCGGATCGATGATGCCTGCCTCCACCATGTCGGTGTACTGGCCTTGCATCACGTCGTAGCCCACGC
>JAUVRU010000414.1 GCA_030597485.1 Anaerolineae bacterium | reverse complement strand
CGGCTGTGGGCGGCCGAGGCAGCCATGCCAAACATGGAGGCAACGCGAACGCTACACGCCATTATCGCCTTCCGACCACAGAGCCCGGCTGCCTACCAGGCACATAGGGCCATAGCCCGTCACTATGCCAGCGTGGGGGCACCAGCGGCGGAAGAGCGGTATCGAGCAGCCTTGGACCTGAATGACACGCTCGCTTTGCGCCTGGAACTGGCACACTACCTGGAAGAGCGGGGAGACGACGATGGAGCCTATGCTGAATACCGGCACATTCTGGACGAGCAACCGGACGCTTTCGCCGGCATGCGTCGCACGGGGATGGATCCCCTGGCCGTAGCCGAGGATTTGAACGATGCCACTTACTACAGTGATGCCCTGGAGACGCTGCGTGGGGTCGATGACCCCCGGGCATTTCGCCTGCGTGCCCAGGCGCTGACCGGACTGGGGCGCTATGAAGAGGCGGAGGCGGCCTACCAGTCCTGGCTGGAGCAGGTGCCCGATGATGATGCAGCAGCTCAGTTGGGCCTGGCCCGGGTCCTGGTGCGTCTGGACCGTCCTGATGAGGCGTTGGTCCTCTACCGGGCGGTGGACACACCGGAGAGCCGGATGGCTCAAGCTGAACTGCTGGAACAGGAAGATCCTGAGGAGGCCCTGGCGCTTTATCGGGACTCCCCCTACCCGGTGGCCTGGTGGTCAGCGACCGCACTGCTGGAAGCCCAAGGACGGCTGACAGAGACGCTGGCCCTCTACGCTCGTCTGGCGGAAACCGATACTCACCTGGCCGACGACGCTGCCTACCGTCTGTATGTCCTTGCCGGGCGAGTGGAGGATGAAGAAGCCCAGGCGGAAGCTGAGGCCCTGCTGGATAGGTTCGGGGTGAATTGGCTGGCGATGCGCGCCGCCCAAGAGAGTCTCAACCCAACCACAGCACCCCCGCTGGCAGCGGCAGGTGACGACATTCTGGCCAAAGCAATGGCCTTGGAGTCGCTCGGGCGCCAGGATCTGGCGCGCCTGGAGTTGGTGGTAGCCGCTCGCTTTCGGCGTGGGCCGGAAGTAGATCTGGCGATGGCGGAAGGGTTGGCCGCCAGGGGTTATGTGCTCGACGCTCAGGCTATTGCCGAAGATTTCATAGAAGATCACCCCCGAGCCCCCCTGGACTTCTGGCAGTTAAGCTATCCGAGGCCCTATTCGGCCACAGTGGAAGCAGCGGCGGAGGAGTTCAACGTAGACCGGCTGCTCGTTTGGGCGGTGATGCGTGAGGAGAGCCGGTACGATCCGGAGGCCCTCTCCTGGGCCGGCGCCCGAGGCCTGATGCAGGTCATTCCTTCTACACAAGCCTGGATCGCAGAGCAATTGGGGGAGGACATCTCCCCCGGTGATGCCTTCACTCCCGAGGCCAGCATCCGCATGGGAGCCTGGTTCCTGCACTTCCTGGCCGACTACTTCGAAGGAGATCTCGAGTTGGCAATCGCTGGCTATAACGGCGGCGCGGCCAGCGTGGACAGTTGGCAAGCGGATCCACTGGTCTCAAACCGAGATGATCTCCTACGCTGGATCGGGTTTGGGGAGACCCGGGAGTACTTGGAGCGCGTGTCTTCAAGCTACCAGGTATATCAAGAACTGTACGCCAGGGGCGGTGATGTCGAATGAGCAGAGCAACATACTGATTGGAAACCCGCCGTGGGTCGTCAGCCCGTCGATAGGCAATTGCGGTCCGGCAAGGTCTTACCCCCGCTTCTGAATTGCTCCCGACGACCAATCTTCGTGTGTACGGAGAGAGATTGGGCGGCCGGCAACATACCTGCCCTGCCTATGCAGGTTGAGGAAGTGAAAGGCGAGATTGTCTAGCTGCGGTACCGGGTGGTGAAGTGGGGGCGGCGGGCATATTGCCCGCCCTACCTGCGCAGGTTGAGGAAGTGAAAGACTGAATCGTCTGGCCGCGATACCAGCTGGTTTGGTAGGCGCACTGCGAGGTTTGCCCATGCTCGACACTTTCTTCCAGTACTTCTTCCTGTTCGGTTTGGCTGTGGGAACGTTTATCCGGAAATGGTACGGAACAGGACGCCGCCGGGACAGGATAACCGATGACCGCACCGAAGGGCCGGTGATGTGGCTGCTGATGTCCCTCTGGGGGGTGGCCCAAATTTTGCCCATCTTCTATGTGCTGACGTCCTGGTTGGACTTCGCCAATTATCACCTGCCGGCATGGGCGGGTGTGGCTGGCGCCGCCATCTTCGTTGCTGGTTTGTGGCTGCTGTGGCGCTCACACGCTGACCTGGGGCGCAACTGGTCGCCAACGCTGCCGCTTAAAGAGGGACACGCGCTGGCAACCGACGGGGTCTACCGGCACATCCGGCACCCGATGTATGCTGCCCACCTGCTATGGGGAATCGGCCAGGCGTTGTTGATACAGAACTGGATCGCGGGTTGGGGCGGGCTGGTGGTGTTCTTCCCCCTGACCCTGCTGCGGGTGCCACCGGAAGAACGGATGATGCTGGAGCAGTTTGGGGAAGAATACCGTTCCTATATGGAACGCACCGGCGGAATCATCCCCCGTCTTTGGAGGTAGTCCATCGCTCAGAGCCGCACCGGCTCCGCCCAACTCGGCTGTCACCGCGATGATAGCGCGGGAGATTCTGAGCTTGGGCCACCGGCCGGCCCGGATCGCAAAGGAGTGTCAGCGTGGGAACGAACAGTAATGGTACTGCCAGCAGAGTGCCCGACAGGGACACCTACGCAGACAGCCTGTGGCGGACCAGTCTGTTGAGAGAGCCAGCCATTCGTTCGGCGATACGGGCGCTACCGCTGCCTCCAGACAGCCGGGGGCTGGATGCGGGATGCGGGATTGGCCTCCATATCCCCTTGTTAGTGAAGGCAGTGGCCCCCGGCGGGCACGTCACCGGCCTGGATCTGTCACCGGCGTTTTTGGAGCGGGCGGAGGCGATTGCCGGCGCGGCTGGCGTCTCAGAACACACCCGCTTCCGTGAAGGGGACCTGAACCGACTTCCCTTCGACGACGGCACCTTCGACTGGGTCTGGAGTGTGGATACCGTGTGGCCGGGGCCCAAGGAGATGGGATGTCCGGCCGAAGAACCATTGCCGCTGGTGAGTGAACTGGCGCGGGCGGTGACGCCGGGAGGTAGCGTGGCCATTGTTTTCTGGTCCTCTCAAAAACTGCTGCCAGGATATCCCTTGCTGGAGGCCCGTCTCAAGGTCACCTCTCTCCCCAATGCCCCTTTCACCAAGGGGATGAGGCCGGAGGTGCACTGTCTGCGCGCGCTGGGTCGGCTCCACGACGCGCGTCTGCAGGAACCCAGGGCCCGCACCTTCGTCGCCGACGTTCACGCCCCGCTGAGTGACGACATGCGCAGCGCCTTGACCGCTACCTT
>JAUVRU010000143.1 GCA_030597485.1 Anaerolineae bacterium | reverse complement strand
CCTCCCTGCCGCGAACAACCGATGACGGGCAACTTGCACCCCGGTGACCTGGTCAGGCCACGCTCCAGGCTTATCGAGGCCTGGAGCATATGCTGCTTGAGGGCCCGCGACGTAGGGTAGTCGCGGGATAATGTTATGGGATCAATGGATTCGCTTATCGAAAGGATGGAACAGGATGGCCAAAAGCAGACCAACACCCCAGGATGTCAAGCCATTACTGGTTGGCATTAACAACATTCAGTTCACGCCCTTCGAGTCCGCCAGGGAGATTGATGTAGCCGCCCTGCGCGACAACACACGCTTCATGATCGACGGCGGCATCGTGAACGGCAAAGGCATACAGGTCATCGGTGGATCGAATGGTGAAGGTTTCTCCCTGTCGATGAACGAATACAGACAGCTGATAGACGTGGTGGTGGCCGAGGCGGCCGGGCGAGTGCCGATATGTGTAGGGTGCATCCGGCCGACCACCGAACCTGTGATCCGGATCGCCGAGTATGCCGAGGAAGCTGGCGCCGACTGTCTGATGTTGCTGGCTCCCTTCTACTACCCGAATTGCGCGCCCGATGCGGTGTACGCGCACTTCAAGGCGGTGGCCGACGCCACCCACATCGGGATCATGATTTACAACAATGCCACCGTCACTGGCCAGGATCTGTCGATCGATCTACTCTGTCGGCTGGCGGAGATCGAGAATATCGTTGCCCTCAAAGAATGCTCGCCAAGCATATCTAAGCTGCGTGAGGTTACATTGAAGATGGGGGATCGTTTCGCCATCATCCCGAACGCTACCCGCTACCTGATGCCGTTTGACTATCAGTTTGGTGTAGACGGCTTCATCACAATCTACGGCAACAACGACCCGGCCTATGCGCTAGAGATGCTGGATGTCTGCGAGAAGGGCGACTTCCAGCGCGCCCAGGACATGTGGGAGAAAGCGCTTGACCTGAGCAACTTCATCTACAAGTCAGGATTCGCCAATCTCACGTCGTTGGGCAAGGAGATGTGCCGGCTGGCGGGACGCCCAATGGGAGGTTATGAGCGCCTGCCGTTGCAACGGCCGGACGAAGAAGATCGGGCCAAGCTGCGCCAGCTCATGAAGAAGGCAGGCATGGCCCTGGCCTAGCCTGCTAGAGGGGGCTGGTGACTTCCATCTGTCTGTGCCTTGGCAGGCCGCACCCAATGAAGGACAAGGTCCGCTTTCTGTTGCTGAACCGCTCAAGCCTGGATTTGATTGAAACCCACCGGCCGTGGCTTGAATCCCAGGGCGTGCAGTTGATTGGTGCCCCGTCCTGTGAGCAACTCGATGGAGACCGGCTGGCTCACCTGATGGATGGTGTCCACGCTGTGGTGGGTCCACCTCCTGCTCCTGTTCAGCTGCTGCCAGAACACATGGCGGCCTCACAGACTTTGCAGGTGATCGCGCTGGCAGCCAGCGGGTACGAGTCAGTCGATATCCAAGCAGCTACCCACCACGGCATTGTGGTGACACACGCTTCCCCGCCAAGCCTGGCAGAGGTGGTGGCCGACTACACGTGGGGCATGATGCTGGCGGTGGCCCGTCAGATCCCGCATCATCACAGGCAGCTGCAAGATGGCAACGTCCAACGAGGCATGGGAGCGGTGTTGTGGGGAAAGACCTTGGGCATCGTGGGTTTGGGCAGCATCGGCCGGCGCGTTGCCCGCCGCGCCATCGGATTCGAGATGAGAGTGTTGGCAGCCGACCCCGAACCGGATCAGGAGTACAGCCACCGGCATGACATCGAGTTAGTACCGCTTGACGAGCTGCTGCGGCGCTCCGATTTCGTGTCGTTGCACCTCAGACTGAGCCCTGATACCGAACGGATGATCGGCGTCAGGGAGCTGGGTTTGATGAAGCCCACAGCCTTCTTGATCAACACGGCCAGACAGAGACTGGTGGACGAAGTGGCGCTTACCGAGGCAATCCTCCGCCACCAAATCGCCGGGGCGGCCATAGATGACCCGCCTGAGTCCAGCCACAGCTCGCTTATGGATCTGCCAAATGTGGTGCGTACACCTCATATCGGGAACCGGGTGCGTGAAAGCGTCGACGCCGTGTGCAAGGCCGCGTATCAAAGCGCACTGGATGTTATTCAAGGCCGCCGGCCCCAATCAGTGCTCAACCCTGAGGTCTATGAAAGAGCCTTGCGAGCGCCCTTTCCCAAAGGAGATTAGAGACAGCCGTGAAGATCAATGATATCTGCGTGTACCCGGTGCAGGCACCGCGACGCACCCTGGTCGTGATTGTGGTAGAGACGGACGAGGGGATCACCGGCATCGGCGAGGCCGGTCTGCAGCGGCGGTGGAAGGCCATTGCCGGGGCCGTGGAACACCTGCGCCAGCGCTTGATCGGGCAAGACCCCACGCGAATTGAGCACCTCTGGCAGAAGATGGCCCGGGGCGGGTTTTTCCCCATCGACCGCCTCATTGGTTCGGCCATCTCAGGCATCGATATTGCGCTGTGGGACATCAAAGGGCAGGCGCTGGGCGTACCAGTGTATGAACTGCTGGGGGGCCGTTGTCGCGACTACGTGGAGATTTTCACCTGCCCCGACTATCTGCATAGGCAAGGAATCGTCGAAGCTGGTGAGCTGGCTCGGTTGGTGATTGAGGAAGGGGACCGGGAAGCGACCGTGGAGTTGGCAAGGATGTTCCTTGCCAACGGTTATCGTTTCTTCCGGCTCGGATTTGTGGGGGAAACGGATGGTGACCTGTTTGAACCCCGCCAGGGAGTACGCATCTTGCTTGATCAGCTGCGAGCCGTGCGCGAAGCAGTGGGCGATAAGATAGAACTGATGGTGGACTTGCACGCCCGGTTGAACCCGCCGGAGGCGATCTGGTTCTGCCGGGAAGCCGAACCACTCGGCATGTTCCTGGTCGAGGACGCCATCCGTTCCGAGCATCCGACTAGCTACCGGCTCATCCGGCAACACGTGAATACCCCCCTGGCGGCCGGCGAGCAGTGGGCCAGCAAATGGGAGTTCGCTCCAGCGATTGAAGAGGAACTGATAGATTACGCCCGTGTAGACGTTTGTGTTGCTGGCGGCCTGACCGAGGCAAAGAAGATTGCCGGGATGGCGGAGGCACATCACGTTCAGATGCTGCCACACAACCCACTGGGGCCCATTTGTACCGCTGCCTCCCTCCATCTGGACCTGGCCTGCAGTAACGCCGGCTTGCAGGAGATAGTCCATCCGCCGACGGTGATGCTGCCGGATGTGTTCGAATGTGCGTTCGAACAGCAGGGTAACCGACTCACCGTGCCCACGGCGCCCGGGCTTGGGGTGACCTTCAACCGGGAAGCAGCACGAGCATACCCTGCGGAGATGACCGAACCGCCCCATTTGCATCGCCTGGACGGATCGCACATAAACTACTGAGTGACCGGGCAGCCTTTCCCGAGTAAGATGTCGTGTCACCGGTGGTGAGGGCATACCAGGGAGAGCAATGCCCAATTCGGCATGAGGCGCAGACACTCACGGGATGAGACCTCGCCAAGATCTGGCAAGCAGGAGGTTTACTGGAAGAACCATGGATAAGGCACGCTTTCTCGTCGTCAACAGCTCAAGCCTGGATACGCTGGAAACTCATCGCCCCTGGCTTGAACCCCAAGGTATAGAGTTGATCGGTAACGTCTCGTTCAAGCAGCTCAAGCAGGATCAGCTGGAGCCGTTGCTGAGTGGCGTCCACTGTGTTGTGGGGCCACACCATGCGGGTGCCAGGATTCTGCCACGTTACATGGAGCAGCACCCCTCACTGCAAGCGATTACCCTGGCATCCAGCGGCCACGAGTGGGCAGATATCGAGGCGGCTACCCGTAATGGAATCGTGGTCACCTATGCCGGCCCGGTCCCCAGCCTGGCTGAGGTGGTGGCCGACCACACATGGGGACTGATGCTGGCGGTGGCCCGCCAGATTCCCCATCATCACCAGCAGCTGCAGGCCGCAAACGCACGACGAGGCATGGGAGCGGCGCTATGGGGCAAGACGCTGGGCATCGTGGGGTTGGGCAACATTGGTCGGCGTGTTGCTCGCCGCGCTGTCGGATTCGAAATGAAGGTGCTGGCGTGCGAGATCGAGCCAGACCACGACTACAATCGTCGACACGGCATCGAGCTGGTGGAGCTGGACGAATTGCTCCGACGTTCTGATTTCGTCTCACTCCACGTCAGATTGAACCCCCAGAACGAGCGGATGATCGGTGCCAGAGAGTTGGGGCTGATGAAACCTACGGCCTATCTCATCAACACGGCCAGACAGAAACTGGTTGACGAGCCGGCTCTGGCGGAAGCCATCCTCAATCACCGCATCGCCGGGGCGGCTATCGATGATCCGTGGGAGTCCCCGGATGACCCGACGATACCACTGCCGAACGTGGTGCGCACCCCTCACATTGGGAATCGGGTGCCGGAAAGCGTCGACGCGGTCTGTCGGCAGGCTTACCAAAACGCCGTAGATGTCGTTCAGGGACGTTGGCCTCAGCCCGATTTCGTGCTCAACCCCGAGGTCTACGAGGGGTCATTGCGGGCACCCCATCCCACAGGAGAATGGAAATCACCGAAGCGATGACCCCAAGCCGCACCCGACCGGGGTGGGAGGCAGATAGCCAGGGCAACCGCTCCAGCCACACGGCGGCCGTGCTGGTGGCGCACACCCATTGGGATCGGGAATGGTATTTGACGGTGGAGCAGTTGCGACCCCGCCTGGTGCGCCTGTTTGCCAACCTTCGCCAGATACTGCGGGATGAGCCCGACTACCGTTGCTATTGGCTCGACGGTCAGACCTGTTGTCTGCACGACTACTGGGATGCAGAAGGGCACCGACCCCGGTGGCTGGAGGAGGCACTGCGCGAAAGGAAGATCCTGATCGGACCCTGGTACACGCTGATGGACGAATGGCTGGTGGGCGCGGAATCGATCGTTCGTAACCTGTTCGAGGGCCGCCGGACTATGCGAGCTGTGGGGCAGGATAACCGCATCGGCTACCTGCCAGACTCCTTTGGGCACATCTCGCAGATGCCCAGCATCCTGACCGGCTTCGGCATAGACAATGCCTTCCTGTTTCGGGGGCTGCGGGAAGAGGCGCTGCCATCCGTGGAGTTTGAATGGATCTCCGCTCAAGGGGAGAGCGTGCACGGCACTCAGCTGTTGGGCGGCTATTCCAACGCTCAGCGTATCGATGTCGAGCAGAAACTCAGTGGAGAGCAAGCAGCACAGCTTGTGAAGAACGTGGAACAGCTGAAGGAACGCTCGGCAACGGGTGTCCTTCTCCTGATGAACGGCGTCGATCAAGCCCTGCCAACCCACCATCTTTCCCACAGCGTGGCCAAGCTCCAAGACCTGCTGTCAGGAGTGCGGATTGAGCAAGGAAGTCTGGCGGACTACCTGGCATTGGTTGAGGACCGATTGCCAGCCCAAGAGCCGCTGCCCGTCTTTCACGGCGAGTTGACCCACGCACCCGAGCTGGATGGCGCCCTGTCGGCGCGGGTGGAGCAGAAGACTGCCAACCGTGCCGTCGAGAATCTGCTGACATATTCCATCGAGCCACTGCTGACATTGGTCCATCCTGAGCGAATGTCCCGATATCGCGGCATGCTGCAGCGCGCGTGGCGACTGGCAATGCAGTGCCACGGCCACGATTCGATCTGTTCCTGCCATTCTGATCTGGTGGCCGCCGATGTGATGAACAGGCTGGGCCAGGCGCAGCAATTGGCCGAGAGCCTGGAACAGGAGTTGCTGGTCGATGTGCTGGGTGTGCGACCTGCAGAGCAATCGGCCCAGCTTCCGAGCACACTGGTGCTACGGAATCCGCTGCCGTGGCAGCGTGTCGAGCCAGTGGAGGTCACGCTGGACGTTCCGGCCGAAGCGGACCCCGATAGTCTCGTGTTCCAGCAGAAGGGTGAAGCAATCCCTGCTCAGGTCATATCTCGCCAGGAAATATGCCGCTGGACGGAGCAATACTACGGCAAGGTGGAGAACAAGGAAACAGGCACCCAGCGCCTCACAGTGCTGCTCCAGCCGCGTCTGGGCGCTGGGGCGTTCGAAAAGGTGGCGGTGCGATCTGGCAACTCCCAGCAACTGGGGAGCCGGAAAGACCCTCGGAGCGAGCCGAACATGCTTGACAACGGACTGATACACGTCGTTGTCCACAGGGACGGGACGATGGATATCACCGATCTG
>JAUVRU010000168.1 GCA_030597485.1 Anaerolineae bacterium | reverse complement strand
CCAGAACCAGGGCTCACCGGGCGCCATCGGCAGGCGCAACGCCTCAGCACACATGTAGGCTAGCGTGAGCACCTCCCCCGAGTCGGCATCCTGCACCACGGCCGGAATCAGCCCGCGCCCGTCGAATTGCAGCGGTGTCTCAGCCACTGGCAGATTCATCTCCTCACCCACACGCCTCGCCCGGCAAGATATGTCTTGACCTGGGCGATAGACATCTCCCGAAAGTGAAAAAGGCTGGCAACCAGCGCCGCATCGGCGCAGCCCGTCGTGAGCACGTCGTAGAAGTGCTCCAGTGCACCGGCTCCACCGCTGGCAATGACTGGAATGCTGACGGCATCTGCCACCGTCTTGGTGAGCTCAACATCGTAACCGGCCTTCGTGCCATCACAATCCATGCTTGTGAGCAGAATCTCACCCGCGCCCCGCCGCTCACACTCAACCGCCCACTCGATGGCGTCCAGGCCAGTGCGCCGTCTGCCGCCGTGGGTGGTTGTCTCCCATGTTAGCTGCGACCCGCCCACACACCGCCGGGCGTCAATGGCCACGACCACCGCGTTACTGCCAAAAGCACGCGCCCCTTGTGTGATCAGATCCGGGTCGCGCACCGCCGCCGTGTTGATGCTGACCTTGTCAGCCCCGGTGGCGATGATTGCCCGCATGTCATCCACACTCCCGATGCCCCCGCCAACGGTGAAGGGGATGAACACGGTCTCGGCCACCCGCCTGGCCATCTCCAGCGTCAAGCCACGCTGCTCGTGGCTGGCGGTGATGTCCAGGAACACCAGCTCATCGGCGGCCTCTTCCCCATAGATCTGCGCTTGCTCCACCGGGTCGCCAGCGTCACGCAGGTGCACGAATTGCACCCCTTTCACCACCCGCCCATCTTTGACGTCCAGGCACGGAATAATCCGTTTAGTCAGCACGTGCAGCCCTTTCCGATCTGTGGCGACCCGGCCACCGCCAGGGCCTGACGCAGATCAATCTGCCCTGCATACAATGCCTTGCCAATAATGACCCCCTCTACTCCGGCACTCTCCACGGCTTTCGCCCGGCGCACATCCTCCAGAGAAGCAACGCCACCCGAGGCGATGACGGCCAGTCCGCTGTCCGCAGCCAGCTGCGCGCAAGCACCCGCATTGATGCCTCTCAGCGTACCGTCCCGGCTGATGTCAGTATAAATGACCCGCCTGATTCCCAGTTCCTTCATTTGCAGAGCCAACTCAACGGCTATCACACTGGACAGTTGTTGCCAGCCGTGAGTGGCCACCTGACCGTCGCGGACATCAATCGCCAACGCGATCCGCTCAGGGCCATATCGCGCCACTGCTTCCTGCACCATGTCGGGACTCTTCAGGGCGGCGGTACCCACGATCACGCGGCTCACACCCATAGCCAGCGACGACTCGATATCGTCCAGCACGCGCAGTCCCCCACCCAGCTGAACCGGTATCTCGACGACCTTCAGGATGTCCCGCAGGGCCTCTATGTTCCCCGTCGCTCCGGATTCGTCGCCGAAGGCACCATCAAGGTTCACCACGTGCAGCCATTCAGCCCCCATTTCTGCCCACATCCGAGCCGTGGCGGTGGGGTCCTCACTGACGACGGTTTCCGCATCCAGACTCCCCTGCACCAACCGCACGCAGCGGCCGCGATGCAGGTCAATGGCCGGGTAGACGATCATAGACGTTCTCCACGAAATTCCGAAGCATGGTCAGTCCGGTCTCTTGACTCTTCTCCGGATGGAACTGGATGGCCCACACGTTGTCACGAGCAACAACTGAGGGGAAGTGAGTCCCGTACTCGGTCGTGGCAACGATGATCGACTCATCATCGGTCACGGCATGGTACGAATTAGCGAAATAGACGAACGCGCCATCAGGGATATTGGCCAGCAGCGGATGAGGGCGCTGCTGCTCAAGCTGATTCCAGCCCATATGCGGCACCGTCAGGGAAGCAGAGAACCGTTTCACCTGTCCGGGCAGTATACCCAATCCCCGATGGGTACCCATCTCCTCACTGCTTCCAAAAAGCAATTGCAGCCCTACGCAGATGCCCAGGAAGGGCACACCGCGCTCAATGACTGCCAGGATGGCGCTGTCGAGGCCGCGCGCACGCAACCCGGCCATCCCATCTCCAAAGGAAGCGACGCCGGGCAACACCACAGCGTGTGCATCAGCTATCACAACCGGGTCATCGGTCGGTACCGGGCTCACCCCGACGTGCTCGAAACCCTTCTGCACGCTGCGCAAATTGCCGATGCCGGCGTCAACTATGGCGATTCTCAAGCGTTCGATCATGGGCCGTCATCCAGGATATCTGTCGGTTCACTACACTTCAATGCTGCGTTTGGTGCTGGGCACCTCGCCGCCCAGGGTTGGATCGGGCCGGGTGGCGTCGTGCAAAGCGCGAGCCAGGGCTTTGAAGAGCGCTTCCGCTCGGTGGTGGTCGTCACTCCCGGCCAAGAGATGAGCGTGCAAGTTCATTCGAGCCTCAGCCGCCAGTGACTGGAAGAAGTGGGGAACTAGGCTGGTGCTCATGGCGCCGACTCGTTGCGTATCAAAACTGCCTTCAAAGACACACACGCCGCGACCGCCGATGTCTACCGCTACCAGCGCCAGTGCCTCATCCATAGGGACCACAGCATGGCCCATCCTGGTGATACCAGCCCGGTCACCCAGAGCCTCGCTCAGAGCCCTCCCCAGCCCGATGGCCACGTCCTCCACGGTATGATGCTCGTCCACATCCAGGTCACCCCGGGCACGCACCTCTATGTCGAAGCGAGCATGGCGGGCCAGAGCTGTCAGCATATGGTCCAAAAAGCCAATCCCAGTGCTGACCTGGGCCTGCCCTCGCCCGTCCAGGTCCAGTGCGATTTCAACCTGGGTTTCGCTCGTTTCTCGGTGAATCGTCGCCTTTCGTCCCATCAGTCCCCTTCACAGTTGTCTCAGCTCGGCCATCCATCGGTCCATCTCATCCGGCCGGCCGATGCTGAAGCGAACATGATCGGTCAGGCCGGGCGTGTCGTAGTAACGAATCAGGATTCCACGGCTGGCCAGCGCATCCCTCAACGTGCGAGCGTGACCCCGTACCACCCGACACAACACGAAGTTGGCGCGGCTGGGATAGGGGCGCAGGTACGGTATCTCCTCCAGGGCGGCGACCAATCGCTCCCGCTCGGCCATGATGCGCCTCACATTGGCCCACAGGTAATCACGATCGCGCAGGGAAACAAGGCCTGCCACCTGACCCGCGACGCTCACGTTATACGGCTGCTTGATCTTCCACAGATTCTCAATGATGCGTGACGGGAAAGCACCATATCCCACCCGCAGGCCGGCCAGACCAGCCCACTTGCTGAACGTTCTCAGCACGACCAGGTTCTCATGATCGCGCACCCACCCAATGCGGCTGTGCTCCAGCCCAGCGAATTCCACATATGCTTCGTCCAGCACTACGACCACCGGCAGACTCAGAAGACGGCGAAGATCATCGGCATCCAGAAGCCCGCCATCTGGATTGTTAGGCGACGTGACGTAGAACAGCTTGGCCCTGGGCTCCGCCGCTATCGCCTGCACCCCACCTTCGACATCCAGACTGAAGTCAGCCTGCCGTGGCACGGACAGCAGCCGCGCCCCGTTCACCGCAGCATCAAAGCTGTACATGCCGAAGGTAGGTGGGCAGTTGACAATGACATCCCCTGTAGCGACAAACAGGCGCATCACCAGGTCAATCAACTCGTCGGCACCACATCCAGCCAACAGAAGGTCCATTGGCACACCGGTGAAATCTGCCAGGGCGGCCCGAAGGTGACGAGATTCGGGATCGGGGTATATGTGCGGGTGAGGCATAGTGGACAGCGCTTCCCGCACCCCGGGAGATGGGCCATACGGGTTTTCGTTGGCATCGAGCTTGACGATATCCTCAGGCGGCCGGCCCAACTGGGCGCTCAATACCTCAAACGGGAGTATAGGGACATACGGGTCCAGGGTCGCCACATCCGGGCGCATCAGCGACGCAACGTCAATGGTCATAGTATCTGCTCATACACGCCTTTCCACTGCAGCTGCGTGAGCGGTCAGGCCCTCCGCCTGTGCCAACAGGCGCGCTGCCGGGCCAATTCCTCGGGCCTCCTCCTCACTCAAGCCAAACAGGCTGATGACCTTGGTGAAATCCCGCACGTTGAGGGGAGAGGCAAAGCGTGCGGTGCCCATCGTCGGCATCACGTGGCTGGGACCAGCCACGTAATCTCCCAGTGCCTCGTACGACATCGCGCCCAGGAAAATCCCACCAGCATTTCGGACCTTGCCCACCAGCGACCAGGGATCAGCCACGTGCAGGCACAGATGCTCCGGCGCGCACAGGTTGGCCAACTCGATGGCTTCGTCTACATTGTCACATCCGACAATGCCCCCCTGGCCTTGCAGGCGGGCCGCGATCACTGCGTTGCGCTCCAGACTCCCCATCTGATGAGCCACTTCGGCCTGTACCGCCTCCGCCAGTGCCCGGCTGGGCGTTAGCAGGATGGCGCTGGCCAGAACATCGTGCTCTGCCTGAGCCAGCAGATCAGCAGCGACCAGCGCCGGGTCGGCCTCACCATCAGCTATCACCAATGTCTCGGTGGGACCTGGCAGTCCATCGACATCCACCAGACCGTAGACCTGCCGCTTGGCCAGGACCACGAATATGTTGCCAGGCCCAACAATCTTGTCCACACGTGGGATGCTATCCGTACCGTGCGCCAGGGCAGCGACAGCCTGCGCCCCGCCGATCCCATATAGGGTGGAGACGCCACAGGCGTGCGCTGCTGCCAGGATAATGGGCGCTGGCTGCCCATCTCTGCCCGGAGGGGTGACCACAACGATCTCGGCCACGCCCGCCACCTGCGCCGGCACCACACACATGATCAGCGTGCTGGGATATGGAGCTGTCCCTCCGGGCGTGTACACCCCCACCCGCTCCAGCGGCCGCACGATCTGGCCCAACGCCCCTCCGTCAGGGGACCATTCCACCCAGCTCTGATTGGGTTGCTTCTGGTGAAACATACGCACCCGGTCAATGGACACCCGCAGCGCCTGGCGTAGATCAGCGGGCAACGTCTCATAGGCAGCTGCCAAGCGATCTCCCGGGACACGAAAGTCATCAAGTGGCGTCCCGTCAATTCGCTGAGTCCACTCACGCACCGCCGCGTCGCCCCGGACTCGCACATCATCCAGCACCTGCGCCACTGCCTGGTCAGGGGTGAGCGGCCGACCGAAGACACGCTGGATGCTTGCAGCTAACGTGGGCGTCACTTCAACATCGCCCAGTGGTCGGCGCGCCAACAGCGTGTTTCTGGCCTGACTTGGATCGTAGAGTCGAATCAGAGACGTTTCAGACATCGACCCCCCCACAGCCAATGGAATTGGATACACTCCGCGCGGGGCTGATCATGGCTTGACCCACTTCAAACCTTCAGGCCGGGACACGGAGTGCCATTCGGATCGTGCAGTTGCGTGTTGCCCACACATGCTATCCAACGGGACGGTCAGGCCGCTACCGCGCCCGGAAGAACATAAACATCATGAGGACGGTCAGGCTCGCCAAGCTGCTGCCCAGGCAGGGTAGCAGCCCTCCGCCAGCCGGAGTGGACTCCGCGTCTTCAGAGGCAGTAGGCGTTGCCGCCGGCGCTGGCGTCGAGGTGGCAGTCACGGCCAACTCCTCAACCACAGATGCCTCACCACCGACGGCGGGTACTTCCAGCGTGGGAGCGCCAATGCTCTGCCGCCAGGCGTTGTCCAAGCCCCAGGTATCCACACCCAACACCTCCAGAAGT
>JAUVRU010000408.1 GCA_030597485.1 Anaerolineae bacterium | reverse complement strand
CTGGCACTGGCACCCGGCGAATACACGCTGACCGCCTCCGCCTTCGGCTTCATCTCCCAATCGCAACAGATTGAGGTCCAGGTTGACGCAACTCTGACACGGAATTTCGCCCTTTCGAAGCTGCCCACCGGCACATTGACCGGTCGCGTGACCGGAAACGGCCAACCGATTCAACCTCCGACACACACAATCTACCTGCCCTTTGTGGCCAGGCATGCCCACATCAACACACACGCCGCCTCTCATTCCGCCGAAACGACGTTCAGCAACCAGTCTGCCAGTGGTTACCCCATCGTTGTAATTGAGGGCACCCCCATTACCGTCACCCCTGACGCTGATGGCTACTACACAGCCTACCTGCCCGCCGGTAGCTACACCCTGACCGTATCCAGTCCCGGCTATCGGATAGCCACAGCGAGTGAGGTTCCCATCGTTGTCCAAGGAACCACCGTCCGCAACTTCGACTTGGCTCCTGCCCCTGCCATCCTTCTGGTGGACAGCGGCACCTGGTATTACGACAGCCAGATTCACTACTACCGCCAGGCGTTGGACCAACTGTCGTACACCTATGACGTGTGGTCGATTGTCGAGCCCGTCCACGGCGCGCCGCGCGTCCGTGACCTCCGCCCCTATGACATTGTCTTCTGGTCGTCACCTAAGGATTCCCCCGGATACGTGAACGCCAGCTATGCCCTGGTCAGCTACCTGGAGGACGGTGGATCTCTGTTCCTCAGCGGTCAAGACGTTGCCTACTACGACGACTACTTCCCTCACATCCACGCCTCCTACTTCAGGGACTACCTTAAGGCAAGATACGTTCGTGACAACACAGGAATCTCTGACCTGGCTGGCCAGACGGGGGGTCTTTTTGAGGGACTGGCGTTCTCGATTTCGGGCTCGGGCGGTGCCGACAACCAGACGTCGCCTGACGAGATCAGTGTCCTTGACCATGACTTCGCTTCCTCAGTGGTCAGCTACATCAATGACGGTTCCGCGGGGCAAGAGGTGGGCCTGTCCCTCCCCTACCGGACAATCTACTTATCCTACGGCCTGGAAGCCATCACCAGCGCCCTGGTTCGCACGGAGATCATTAGCCGCTCCATCGCCTGGCTGACTGCCCCCCCAGCGTCCACTGGCCTTGAAGTGACACCCGATGAGCAATCCCTGATCGGCAGCTTTGGCGGCACCGTAGCCCACACCGTGCACGTGCGCAACACGGCCGAGTCCGGCATCCCCGACACCTTCAATCTGTCTCTGGCTGGCTTCTCCTGGCCCACGGCCACAATTGCGCCGAGCATGACGCTGGCTCCGTGTACCTCAGCACCGGCGGCGTTCTCAGTCGAGGTGCCGGCCGCAGCGAACTGGGCAGACACACGGCATGGATCGGTTACGACAGTCACGCCATCAAGTTCGACCGCGTGGCTTTCGCTCTTGTCAATGTGCCTCTCCTCAATCAGTCCACCTTCAGCGCCTCACCGTCGGTGGGCGAACCAGGCAGCCTGCTTACCTACACCTTACGGGTGCGGAACACCGACGTCATCGAGAGCGTGGTGAATGCACCTATTGACACCGACCCCCTGGATGACTATAATACACTGTAGCAATGCATACATCAATGTTGACGCGGCCAGAACCACAACGCGGGTTTGGCGAGCATGAATGAGTTACCTCAGGTTTATCAGAAATATGAACTGCTCTTCACCCCGCACCTGATCTCGAAACTACGAGAGCTGCGCGGCGACCGCTGGCGGGAGTTGATAGATTACCTTTCGGCGCTGCCCGAGACGCACCCGGATGCGCTCGCGTTCTCGATGATGATGATACGCCTCGACAGCTGCCTGACTTGTGAAATGGACAGCTATCGAGCTCAGCGAGGCTGCGCTATGTGTGCCCGGCAGGCGGTGCTCAGCTTCAAGGGAACAGACAGGCAACTGATTCAGCGCTATCAGCGGGCCAAGAGAGGTATCAAATGGCATCTGAAGGCTGCGAAATCCCGGCTGAAATCAGCAGCGTGAAGGGGTGAACGTGCTTCTCTGGCCCCAGAAAAAGGAGGAACCCTGTGTCCGTCAGACTCACGTGGTATGGTCACGCCTGCTTTTTGATCGAGACCGACGGCACCAGGCTATTGACTGATCCGTTTTTCACTGGCAATTCCCTGGCGCCAGTGCGAGCGGATGCGGTGGAGGCCGATTACATCCTCATCTCCCACGGCCACGGCGATCATGTGGGTGATGCAGTAGCAATTGCCAAACGAACTGGGGCCACCGTCATCTCCAACTTCGAGATCCAGAACTGGCTGGTAGCCCAGGGTCTGGAGAATGTCCACGCGCAGCACATCGGCGGCGGCTATGACTACCCGTGGGGCAGAGTGAAACTGACCATCGCCCATCATGGCTCCGCCCTGCCCGACGGCAGCTACGGTGGCAACCCGGCCGGGTTCTTGTTCTATGTTGACGGCAGAAAGATCTACCACGCCTGTGACACCGGCCTCACATACGATATGAAGCTGATTGGCGAGGAAGGGATTGACGTGGCAATGCTGCCAATCGGTGACAATTTCACCATGGGGCCAGACGATGCGTTGCGTGCGGTCAAACTGATCGAGCCAACGCAGGTGATCCCTATTCATTACAACACCTTCGAACTGATCAAGCAGGACCCTCATGCCTGGGCACGACGCGTGGAAAGTGAGACGTCGGTCAGTGTAATCGTGATGAGTCCCGGTCAAAGCCTGGAGATACAGAACACATGACAGAAAAGCCGGTAGAGATCCAGCGCGTAGAAACCAAGTCGCACATTGAAGAGTTCATCCGGTTCCCATTCAAGCTGTACCGGCGTGACTCCAACTGGGTGCCGCCGTTGCTGAGCGAGCGGCGAGCATTCCTCAACCCGGACCATAACCCCTTCTTCGATCATGCGGATGTTGCCCTGTGGCTGGCCCGTCAGAACGGTGAGGTTGTGGGCACCATCTCCAGCCAGATCGATCACCTCCACAATGAGATTCACGACGAGAAGATTGGCATGTTTGGCTTTTTCGAAACGTTTAACAACTATGCCGTGGCCGATGCACTTCTTGCGACCGCCAGGGAATGGGTACGTGCTCGAGGAATGACCGCCCTGCGAGGACCACTGAGCTTTTCGCAGAATCACCAGGTCGGTTTGTTGCTCCGCTGTTCCGGCCCCCCGATGGTCATGATGAGCTACAACTTCCCCTACTACAGCACATTCTGCCAACGTTTTGGCCTAACCAAGACTATGGATGTGCATGCCTGGCTGGTAAATCAAGCTCAGTATGAGGGAAAAACGAGTACACTTCCGACCAAACTGATCAGAGTGACGGAGAAGAACAGGCAGAGAGCCGGCGTCACTGTTCGCGGCCCCCGAATGCAAAAATTTGGGGAAGAACTGCAGCG
>JAUVRU010000540.1 GCA_030597485.1 Anaerolineae bacterium | reverse complement strand
TTTCAGCCCGAAATGGGCAGCCGATGGCCCTCGGCTGGCGACCGGCCGCTTGCATTGGCAGGGATTATACCACTGGGTGGAGCATTAGGGAAAGAAAGCAGTCGGCGGTCGATGATCAGCAATCAGTCACGTGCCTGTGTCCTCAATGACACACATGCCTGGTTCTGGGCAGCATGCTGGCTTGCCTTCGGGAGGACCACCCTGACCGCTGGCTGCTAGGTGCTGTCTGCTGACTGCTTGCTCCGTCTCTCCAGGTGAACCAGCAACAGCGAGATGTCGGCGGGGTTGACGCCCTGGATGCGGGCTGCCTGCCCCACGGTCGCCGGTCGGAAATGGTCCAGCTTCTGCAACGCCTCGTTGCGCAATCCCACGACCCTGTGGTAGTCGAAGTCGGCCGGGATGCTTCGATTCTCCAGTCGCTTCAATCGCTCCACTTGACGCTGCTGCTTGGCTATGTAGCCTGCATATTTGGTCTCGATCTCCACCTGTTGGGCTTCAGCTGGAAGCAAGAGGCGAGGCGGTGGCGCCAGCGCGCTGACTATCTCATAACTGACTTCGGGCCGGGACAGGAATTGGCGGGCGTTCACGCCGGTCTTGAACGCTTCCAGGCCGAATGATGCCAGGGTCTCCTCGTTGCCGTGATTGGGACGCAGGGTAGTCGAGTCCAGGCGTTCCAGTTCCGCTCGCACCGCCTGCCGCTGAGCTTCCACTCGGTCCAAGCGTTCGCGCGACACCAGACCCACCTGGTAGCCAATGGGCGTCAGGCGGAGTTCAGCATTATCCTGACGCAGCAACAGGCGGTATTCGGCCCGAGAGGTCATCTGACGGTAGGGCTCGCGGTGCTCCTGGGTGACCAGGTCGTCAATGAGCACGCCGATATAGGCCTGGTCGCGGCCCAGCAGAACAGGGGGCTGCCCCTGCAGCTGGCAGGCAGCGTTGATCCCGGCAATCAGGCCCTGGGCGGCTGCCTCTTCATAGCCTGTGGTGCCGTTAATCTGGCCGGCAAGGAAGAGGCCCTCGATGGATTTGGTTTCCAGCCAGGCGTGAATCTGATCGGGTGGCACGTAGTCGTATTCGATGGCGTAGCCGATGCGCATGAACTCGGCATCCCGCAGGGCCGGGATGCTGCGCACCATCTCCAGCTGTACATCCAGCGGCAGCGAGGTGTTGGCCCCCTGCAAATCGACCTCGGTGGTCTGCCAGCCTTCCGGCTCCAGGAAGAACTGGTGGCTTTCCTTGTGGGCAAAACGTACGATCTTGTCCTCGATTGAGGGGCAATACCGTGGCCCCACCCCCTCGATGACGCCGGTGAAGAGCGGGGCGCGATCCAGGTTGGCCCGGATGATGTCGTGAGTCCGCCGGTTGGTGTGGATCAGGTAGCAGGGCAGCTGGGGCCGCCATTCGGTGTGCCGGGCGTATGGATACACGGGATGCGCCGGTTGGGCCAGGAAATGGGGAATGGGCAAGTCCTGGTACTGGGAGCAGAAGAAGAGCGGCTCGTCGCTGCCGTATTGTGGGTCGGTCTGTGAGAAGTCGATGGTGCGAGCGTCGAGGCGAGGCGGCGTGCCGGTCTTCAGGCGTTGCAGGCGGAGTCCGGCCTGTCTGAGAGACCTGGAGAGCCCCAGCGCGGGTGGCTCGCCCTCACGTCCACCCGGGCGTACCCAGTCACCGGTAATCAGCCGTCCGCCCAGGAAGGTGCCGGTGGTCAACACGACTGCCCGGGCCGTGTAGGTCTGACCATAGCTGGTGCGCACCCCGGTCACCCGGTCCCCGGTGACGAGCACCTCCTCGACGATGGACTGCTTGATGTCCAGGTTGGGCGTGTTCTCCAGGGCCTGACGCATGGTCCACGCGTATCGTTTCTTGTCCGCCTGGGCACGCAGCGCGTGGACGGCCGGTCCTTTGCTCTGGTTGAGCATCCGGATCTGGATGAAGGTTCGGTCGATGGCACGGGCCATCTCGCCGCCCAAAGCGTCGATCTCACGCACCAGGTGGCCCTTGGCTGGTCCGCCCACGCTGGGATTGCAGCTCATCCAGCCGATGGTGTCCAGGTGGGTGGTCAACATCAGGGTACGGGATCCCATGCGTGCCGCTGCCAGGGCGGCCTCGGTGCCGGCGTGCCCGCCCCCAACAACGATGATATCATAGTCCGTGCGCGACTTCTCGGTCATTGTTGCTCTATCTGCCGGATGACAACGCTCTGAACGGTCAGGTCACGAGCGATCGGCGCTCCGAGTCCGAGCATCTTGTTACCTGTGGGTTTCGCCGATTCTTGACCTGGCTGCTGGCGGCTCAAGGCCCTTGTCGGAAGTATGTCACGGGCGATGGGCCCTGTCAAGTTGGGATGGCTGGGGGCTGGCCCTTCCGGAGATCTGCACGGGCTGAATGTGGGCCGGCCAGGCGTTGGCCTGCCAGTGCAAGTTGTCAGATCGTTGCGGGGACCAGATGGCCGGAGACTGTCGGAGCGAGTTGCAGGGGATTGAGAGAGGACTCTGCCGACTTTGTGACTGGGCGAGTATCGATGTTTGTGTGTTCGTCAGAAGTGTAGTTAAATCAC
>JAUVRU010000212.1 GCA_030597485.1 Anaerolineae bacterium | reverse complement strand
GACCGCTCTGGGCCAGCGGTGGCTCGATGACCACCTCCCTGCTCAGGCCGGTGGTGGTGGTATCCACCGCCGTGTCCGAGATAACCGGATTGGTTGCCAGCTGGGCGGTGAAACGCGTGACGTTGGTCACGCCCAACAGGCTATCCAGGGGCACAGTCACCACGGCGGTGATCGATATGGCACCACCCGGCGACATAGTGTGGCTGATCGGCAGGCTGACCTGCCAGGCGGGCACGGTCGTGTAAGTCAAAACCACGGTCTGGGTGTAGTTGCCCAGCTGCGTCAGGATGTGGTGGTACGGCACCCCCTCTCCCGGCAATCCGCTGCCCTCTCTATCCGGCGCCAGGTCCAGGCCAAAGACCTGACTGATGGTGGTGGTGTCGGTGACCATGTGCTGCACGCTAGGGCTGAAGGTACTGGTAGCGCTGATGACCACGCTGCCCACCGTGCCGCTGACCGCCTGCGAAGCACCCGGAGGAGTCACGCTGACCGTGATCACCCGCGATCCGCCGACTGGCAGCGTCACCTGCGATGGGGTGACGCTGACCGTCAACGGCAAGCTGCCAATCACCCGCGGCGTGAACGCGTAGTCATCCTGTCCGTTTCCGGTGTTGGTGATCCGGTGAGTGTAGGCGATGGTCTGCAACGGCCCGGTGGTGCCCCATTCGTCGTGCACGAACTCAAATTGGGGGGCGAAGACCACGAAGATCGTGTCCAGCACCGTGTCGTAGACCGTGTTAGTCACGTCAGAGGTGGCAGTGATAACCAGTTGGTCCGTCAGGCCACCAGCCCCGGTCGGCACGGTGACAGTGACCACCACATCGCTCACGGCACCCGTGTTGAGGGTGACCACACCTGGTGAGATGGTCACCGGCCATGTCAGGCTGCCGGTGTAGGTGATGGTGAAGGTATCGGTGATGTCACCCGTGTTCGTCAGCCAGTGGGCAAACACGATCTCGCCACCGGTCGTAGTCGTTTCGGTGTAGACATCCGGCTCAAACTCGACCCGGGGTTCCACCACATACTCGTAGGCGCCAATATCAATCCGCGGGCCCAACCGGCGCAGATGGTTGCCATAGTCCCAGGACATCAAGCCGGTGTTCGCCACCGTGGATGGGTCGCCAGCCTCCCTGACTGGTGAGCCGCTTCCGGGGTACAGGTCAGGCGGGTACGCGGTCGGATCCACGAATCGCGGATCGGCCAGCACATCATTGGGGGGGGAAGGCGCGCCAACCGTGCCCCCTGTGTGGGTGAGCACATTGTTGAAGAAGAGGTTGTAATCCAGGACGGAGGTCGCCCCAGGCGCACCGTAAACGGCAGCGCCAGCGATCGTGTTATTGGTGACAAAGATGGTGTTCGTCACCAACAAGCTGCCGCCGGCCACGTAAACAGCGCCGCCCTGATGCGTGGCCGTGTTATTGTAGAAGGTATCGTTGAGGACCGTGGCTGCGCCATCGCCGACGTACAGCCCGCCGCCGGTAATGGCCTGACAGCCATACAGCAGGCTGTTCTGCACCAGCAGGATGCCATCGCTGTGGTACAGCCCACCGCCCATGTCGGCCGAGCCACTGACGACACGCATGACGTTCAGCGTCAGGGCAGCCCCCTCGTTATACAGGTTGCCGCCCAGGTCCTGGCCGCCGGGCCCCAGTCCATCAGCGTCACCATTGATCAGCTCCAGCCGGTCAAGACTAGGGGCGACGCCCTGGGTGACGTAGATGACCCGCCCCTGGTCCTGCGGGTCCAAAGTGGTGGTATGAGACAGATGATTGGGCGGATCCTCCTCCCAGTTGATCGGCTGATAGCCGCCTTGCAGCATCACCGATTTGTTCACAAAAGCGGTCTGGGTGATGAGTCTGCTGGCGTGGGTGATGGTGTACAGATCGGTATACCGCCCCTCGGCAATCTTGACCGTATCGCCACCGGCCGCCTGGTCAATTGCCTGCTGGATGGTGCGACACGGCCCCACCAGAGGCTGGGTGCAGTTGTTATCCGGGTAGTCCACGGCATTGGGGTCAGGATTGCCCTGGGTTTCGTCCACCAACGAGTCGGTGCCGTTCAGTGCCACGTAGCGGGTGCCGGTGGTGGCGCTGATGACCGTGTTGTTGGCCGTCGCTTTCTGCACGGGGCTGGGGCCATTGTTCTGAGCAATCACGCTGGATATGTCGGTCAGGCCGGCGCCGGCTTCGGGCCGGATGGTAACTCGCATTACCACCGTGGCCGTCATTCCCGGCGAAAGATTCGGGATCTCGTAGGAAGCCGGCTGGACGATCTCAGCTGAGGCATACCAGCCCGCCTTGGGGAAGATGCTGTAAGTGTCGGCGATGTTGCCGATGTTGGTGACCAGGTGAGTATAGGTCACTGTCTGGCCGGGATACGCCGCCCCAAAATTGTCCGGCCCGATGTCAAAATCGCGATTCGCGCTTACCTGGGTGGTGGCCGGGTTGCTTTCCCCGGTCAGAATGGTGCCAGCTGGACATTGCCAGGCCTGGTAAGTCAGTTTGCTGACATCCTGGACGCTGGCCCAGGTGCCGGCCGGCACGGTGACCCTCACGTTGACGTCAACAGTGACCCCCGGTCCGATCTCGAAGGTGGCCACCGTGTCCGTCACCGTGGGATTGACACCGTTGGCAACGCTCACAATCTGCCCCCAGCCCTGGGTGCTGTTGAGCGTGGCCGTCACGGTCTCGGTGTAACCGGTGCCAATTCCCCGGTTGTCGCTACCCCCCTCACCGGTCAGGTTCTGGCTCTCGTTACTGATGGAGAAGGTGTAGGTGATGGATCCGGTGGGAGGTATCGTGCCCCCGGCACCGGCCAGCGGGGCCACCGTCCAATTCATCTGCCGGGCTACATTGTACTCGTCCCGCCCCATGTCCTTGGCACATATATCGGGACGCGCCTGACCGTAGCGGTCGATGGCAACGTGCGACTTGCTGCTGGGCACAGCATCGATAGCCGGGGACGTGTACTCCAGGTCGCCTGTGGGCGTTCGCAGCTGGGGATCACCATACAGATTGCCCCCGCCACCCGTGACGGTGCCGGAGTAGGTGTTATTCCACTGAAGCGTGTAGGCGACGTTCACGGTGGCGGCCCCATATATGCCGCTCCCCTGGCCTGAGGCTGAGTTGGAGGCCACGATGCTGGCGCTGATGACCATGGAGCTGCCGCCATTGTACACGCCGCCACCGGAACCACTGGAGGCCGTGTTGTTGTGGATGGTGGCGTGGTAGAGCGAGGTGTTGCCAGCGGCACTTCGGTATATGCCACCACCATGGCTGCCCGTAGCGGTGTTGTAATACAGGCCCAGGTTGGTCATGGTAACGGCACTGGTGCCTTCAATGTAGATGCCACCGCCGGTACCCGCCTCGTTGTCCGTAACCCGCTTTTGCGATAGGCTGAAGGCTGCGCCATTGATGTGAACCCCACCGCCATGGTTAGCGTGGTTTCCATCAATCGCAGCCCCGCCGGCCACGTGAACCCGGCTGCCATTGGCGCTATAGATACCACCGCCATAACCGGCGGCCTGGTTATCGGCAATCCCGCCGCCGGGAATGGTTACGTGACTGTTGGATGCAGCGTAGATGCCGCCGCCATCGCCGCTGGCGCTGTTGTCCTCAATCGTGACCTCGTTCAGGACCGCCTTCTTACCACTGGCCACATACATGCCGCCGCCATGGGTCGCCGAGTTGGAAATGATATCCACACTGGACAGGGTCAGCTGGGTGGCATCGGTCCATAAACCGCCCCCATTGCCCCCGGCAGCGCCATTGGTGATCTCAATCTGGGATATGCTGACGTCATCAACGTCCCCGGTGACAGTCACCACCCGGGTGCCCAGACCAACGGCATCAATGGTGGTAGCCACGTAATCGAGACGCCCGGAGAAATCCGTCAACCAGGAACCCGAGAGGGTGATGTCCTTGTCGACGGTGATGCTCTCGTAGCACTCACCTGCAGCCACGTAGATCTCGTCCGTGGCATTGGCATCGTCCAGCGCCGCCTGGATGCGGCCGTAGATGACACCGCTGGACATCAGCTTGGCCAGACAGCCGTTGTACTCGTCGGCCCCGATATCCGATGAGACATTGATGGGACGTGGGTCGTTCTTGAAGTCGCGGGGCACCGATGCCAGTGTCTGCCCCACATCAATCAGGGGCGAGGTGCCCTGCAAATGGAAGTCACCGCCACCCAGATTCACGAGGCCGGGAGATGGCCCAATCACATTGTTGGAGCCAATGGGCACACCAACCACCCGATTGGTATGTGTGTAATAGTTGTAACTCAGAGCGGGATTGCCCCCACCACCTTCACCGTAAATGGCGGCTCCGCTGCTGGCACTGTTTTGATAGAAGATGCTGTTCTTAATAGTGGGCTCCTGATCGGCAGCAACGTAGACTCCGCCGCCATACCCGGTTGAAGCGTTGGCGCTGTTGTCGTGAAAGACGTTATGCGCGACGTGAGGTTCCCCGCCGTACACGTACAAGCCGGCCCCGTCATTGGCGCTGTTGCCGTAGATGAGCGTGTTCCACACCTTCAGGTTGCCACTGGCGTTGTAGATGGCACCACCATCTTGAGCGGAGGTGTTGTCATAGAAACGGTTGCCGAGGTCGAGGATGGAGGCACTGTCGGCATTGTAGAGACCACCACCCTTGGCACTGCCGGTGTCAGTGGCGCTGTTGTGATGAATCTGGTTCCCCACCAGGTACATCGGCCCGCTTTGGTTATAGATGCCGCCGCCGGACAGGCCGGCCGTGTTGAGGGTAACGGTGATCTCCACCAGGTGCAGGGCGTCGTTGTAGTTGTAGATACCGCCACCGCTGATGCTGGCGGTGTTGCTCTGCACCAGGCTGAGAGTCACGGTGAGGCCGCTGCCTGCATCGAACAGGCCACCGCCATAGGCCGCCGTGTTGGAGTAGATGGTAAGGTTGCTCAGGGTCCCGCCGTTGCCATGGTAGTACAGGCCGCCACCGGCGTCGCCGCTGCCTGGCCGGCCGCCCAGGCCGGCGGCGTCTCCGTTCGTCAGGTACAGGTTGCTCAGCGTCACCACCGTGCTGCCGGTGATCAGCATGGCCCGGCCCCGACCCTGGGGGTT
>JAUVRU010000531.1 GCA_030597485.1 Anaerolineae bacterium | reverse complement strand
GATGTCGCGCAGGGGGCGGTCGAAGCGAAGGTGCGCCCGCTGGCCGGGCAGGCAGGTAAGAACAGCAGGGCTGTCAGTCGCCTGGTAGCGAATCTTGGCAGTGATGTCAAGTGGGGAGGACAGCGGCCGTCCGCTGATCGTCGTCATCTGGGACGCGGTCAGCTGGCGCCGGCCCAGTTCCTCCGCTGTTCCCACGATGACAGCGTTGCTGGCCACGTCCAGCCGCAGTACATAGTGCGGCTGAGGAGCGGCGATTCCCAACCCTTTCCGCTGGCCGACCGTGTAGTGGGGCAATCCCCGATGCTGGCCCAGCACCTGCCCGGCTGTGTCCAGCAGGGGGCCGGGCCGAGCGGCATCGGGCAGGTGGCGGGCCAGGAACTGGCGGTAGTCGCCGTCGCTGACGAAACAAAGATCCTGGCTGTCGGCCCGCTCAGAGACGGGTAAACCCCGCTCCTTAGCCATACCACGGATGTCTAACTTGACATAATCTCCCACCGGAAAGAGGATATGGGTCAGCTGCTCCTGGGTCAAACGGTAGAGCACGTAGCTCTGGTCCTTGCTGTGGTCGACCCCCTTGAGTATCTGGTAGTCTCCCTTCGCCGTTTGCCGCCGTCGGGCGTAGTGACCGGTGACCAGGTGGCTGGCACCCAGCGCCAGCGCCTCGTCGAGCAGCTGGCCAAAGCGGACCTTTTCGTTGCACACGATGCACGGATTGGGAGTCAGGCCGAGAGCGTAGGACTGGGTGAAGTAGTCCACCACCGTCTTCTTGAAAACGTCCCGGTAGTCTCGCACGTAGAAGGGGATTCCCAACTGGTCCGCGACACGGCGAGCGTCAGCGACCGCGTCGGGCGTGCAGCAGCGATTGGCTGTCGGACCGGGTTCGGCCCATAGGCGAAGCATCAGTCCGATGACCTGGTAGCCCTGCTCGACCATCAACGCGGCCGCCACCGAGCTGTCCACGCCGCCGCTCATGGCCACGACGACCAGCGAGCGTTCAGCCATCAGGGGTCAGCCCCTGCCCCAACGACGTGTTCATCCGCCAAAGCTGGTTACCTCGCCATGGGGTGGGCCCATAGGGTGGTACTTCCCCAGTTCTGCGCTGCCGGCCCGTGGCAGCGGTTTCTGTCACGTCCTTGCACGGTGGGCGTCTGGAGCTGTTGCCGCAGTGTTGCGCACTTGCCATCGTCCCAGCTAGGGGTAATCCTCCTCCTGCGCGTCAACTTCGACTTCAGAGATGCCCGCTGCGTCATACTCTGGGTTTGCGGCCTCCTGGAGCCGTTGGTGTCGCGTCGCCGCAGTGTCCCAGTCGCGATAGGCTTCCGCCAGAACCGGAATACCGCTTTGCACCAAGGTCACTACATACAACCACTCACCCTTGTCGTCAGCCATGAAGCACCTGTTTGGTTTTGCGCGACCTGGTTCTGCTGACTGCTGACCGCTGACTGCCAACCGCTGATAGCGCTATACCACCGGCGCGTAGACCGGGCGAGCGCTCCGCAGCCTCTCCACGATGCCGGGCAGGATTTCCAGAACGTAGTCCACGTCGTCCGAGTCGTTGCCACGACCCAGGGTCAGGCGCAGCGCGCCCAGCGCCAGCTGGCGGTCGATGCCCATCGCCAGCAAGATAGGGCTGGGTTCGGGCATGCCGGTGTTGCAGGCGCTGCCGCTGGCGGCGCAAACGCCGGCCATGTCCAGGTGCATCAGCAAGGCGCTGGCATCGACGCTGGGTAAAACGAAGCTGGTATGGCCGGGCAGTCGCTGTGTTGGATGGCCGGTCAGTTGGGCATCGGGGATGGCAGACAACACCCCGCCGATTAGCCGGCCGCGCAACGCCATCAGGCGAACATTCTCGTCGGCCTTGTTGTCTTGGGCCAGCTTGAGGGCGGCTGCCAGGCCGACGATGTAGGGCACACTCTCCGTCCCCGCCCGCCGGTTGCCCTCATGGCCGCCGCCCGTCTGTTGCGGCAGCAGGCATGTTCCCTGGCGGACATACAGCATCCCCACACCCTTGGGCGCATAGAACTTGTGTCCCGACAGCGACAGCAGGTCCACGTGCAACCGGTCCACCCCCAGGTCCAGGTATCCGCCGGCCTGCACCGCATCGGTGTGGAAGGGGATGCCGCTCTGGCGGGCGATGGCCCCGATGTCGGCCAGCGGCTGGATGGTGCCTACCTCATTGTTGGCGTGGATGATGCTGATCAGGATGGTCTCTGGCCGGATGGCTTGCTCCACATCGTCAGGGTTGACCAGGCCGTGTTGGTCCACGGGCACCACTGTCTGCTCGAACCCAAAATGCTGGCAAAGCTGGTCGATGGTGTGGCCCACCGCGTGGTGCTCAACCGGGCTGGTGATGATGTGGTAGCCCTTACCGGCCAGCTGGCCGGCAACCGCAACCCCCCGGACAGCCAGGTTGTCGCTTTCGGTGCCACAGCTGGTGAAGACCACCTCCTTGGGCTTGCAGCCCAGCACTCCGGCCACATCGCGTCGGGCCTGGTCCATGGCCCGGGCCGAGGCACGTGCCTGTGCGTGCAGGCCCGAGGCGTTCCCGAAGCGCTGGTCGAAGTAGGGCATCATGGCTTCCAGCACCCGGGCATCCACCGGGGTGGAGGCTGAGTGATCCAGGTATCTCTCTGGCCGGGT
>JAUVRU010000470.1 GCA_030597485.1 Anaerolineae bacterium | reverse complement strand
GTCGGGGTTCGACCCCGATGTCTTCAAGTTGGGGCCAGGGCTTTACAAGAGGATGGCACTTGAGCACGACATACCGTTGCGACTGGGCGTCGACGCCAACCTGATACAGAACGGTCCGGTGGGTGACTTAGTGGAGCGCGTCAGGCGCTACATTGCAGCCGGTGCGCCCGGAGGCAAGTTCTTTCTGTTCTTGAACAATGTCCCCAGGCAAACACCTCCGGACCACGTTCACGCGGCCGTGGCCGCTACCAGAGCTTTTGGGATGTATCCTCTGGCATCGGACCTGGGTCAGATTCCCTTTCCGGGCCTGGACAACATTGAGCCATTCGACGACTTTGTGAGCCGAAGTGGACTGGGTACATTGATTTGATGCTGAGTGGTGCCATCTCACCGAGGTTCCGCACAGAATAACTGCCGTGGGCAAGAAGGAGGATACTGTGAGGCAAGTTGGCGCCGGCGAGTTCATCTACAAAGAGGTACGGCCTTGGGGACAGTTGCCCCCAGGCTGGACGGCGGAGGACGCACCGGCAGTCGCAGTGGACTCACACGACAGGGTCTACGTGGTTACCCGGCACAGGGACGGCGTGCTGGTCCTTGACCGTGACGGCAATCTCCTGACATCGTGGACTTCAGACCTGTTCAAGCGGCCGCACGGGATTTGTATCGGTCCTGATGACGCTGTCTACGTCGTGGACGACTGGGCCCATTCGCTGCACAAGTTCACGGCAGACGGCAGGCTGCTGATGACGATTGAGACCAGGGACCATCCATCAGACACCGGCTATGTAGTCGGTCGCCACGACTCAGTGAGGCAGGCGGGTCCTCCCTTCAACCAACCGACGGCGGTGGCGCTGTCCCCGGAGGGTGACCTATACGTGTCCGATGGCTACGGCAATGCTCGCGTGCACAGGTTCAGCCCCGACGGACGGCTGCTGTTTTCGTGGGGAGAGCCAGGCGACGGGCCGGGTCAGTTCGCCATCCCGCATGGTGTCTGGGTCGACAGGGATGGCCGGGTGTATGTATCCGATCGTTTGAATGCTCGTATCCAGGTGTTCAGCCCCCACGGTGAGTACATCAGCCAGTGGGAGGGCGTCCACTATCCTGACTGTCTGTGCATTGATGCCGAGGACAACGTGTACGTGGCCGAACTGGGCAGTATCTACCTGGGACGTCTGGTCCAGAATCTGGTCTTGGGCGAAATGCCGGCCCGGGTGGCCGTGCGCGATTTGAACGGGCGGGTCCTGGCGGAATGGGGCGAGCAAGATCCTTTTGGCACGGGACGGTACTTCGCCCCCCACGGCGTTGCGGTGGACTCGCGCGGTGATCTGTACGTCAGCGAAGCCCCCGCCACCTATACTCTGGGCGAAGCCCCCTCGGATTGGGGCGTGATACGCAAGTACATCCGCGTTCAGGAGACCGTCCCGTAAGGTGGTCGTATGACCCAACGTCCAAAGCAAGGAAAGGCGTCCTATGAGAATCGCGATGGCTCAAGTGTGGCAGGAGACGCACACCTTCAGCGCCATGGCTACCGGGCTGGAGGACTTCGAGAAGAACGGGCTGTACTTCGGGGACGAGATACCGGAGAAGATGCGGGGCGTTGCCGAGATTGGCGGTTTTCTGGCAGCGGCCGAGGAGGAGGTAGAAGAAGTGGAGCTGGTGCCCATCATCCGAGCGTGGGCGGGCAGCGGCGGCCGGGTGACGGGAGAGGCGCTGGACTTCTTTGAGGAGAAGCTGGTGTCCGAACTGCGAGAATCGCTGCCGGTGGATGGCGTTCTCCTGTCCCTGCACGGGGCCGCAGCTTCGGACAGGGTGGATGACTTTGAGGGATACCTGCTTTCAGCTATCAGACGGGTGGTGGGCGAGAGTGTCCCGGTGGTCGTGTCCCTGGATCATCACGCCAACATCACCCATCGCATCGTTGAATCGGTCAACGCGCTCGTCGGGTATCAGACACAGCCTCACGACCCCTTCGAGACGGGCGAGAGAGCGGCCAGAGCCCTGTTCGCCATCGTCAAGGAAGAGATCACGCCAACCGTCGGTTGGCAGAAGATCCCGATGGTGGCACCGGCCGATAGAGGGCTGACGGCGGAGTGGCCGATGAAGGAGTGGTTTGACCTGGCGCGAGCGATGGAGGAGCACCCTGGCGTGATATCGGTCTCCAACTTCCCGGTCCAGCCCTGGCTGGACGTGGCGGAACTTGGCTGGGCGACGGTGGTCGTCACCGACAACGATCAGGTGCTGGCAAATCAATTGGCCGCCGAGCTGGCAAACAAGGCGTGGGAGCTGCGGGAGGCTTTCTGGGCGGTGCGCAGGGTGCCGCCGGAGGACGCAATCCGGCAGGCGGTGGCGGCCAAAGAGGGACCGATCGTCATCTCCGATGCGTCGGACAGTGTCCTTTCCGGCGCGCCTGGCGATGGCACCTGTCTGTTGAAGGAGATGTTGCGGCAGCGGATAACGTGCACGGCGCTGCTCCCGATGGTAGACCCACAGGTGGTGGAGGCGGCCATCCAGGCGGGCCCGGGGAGTCAGATCACCGTGTTGGTGGGCGGAAAGCTGGATCCCGTCTTCGGTGAGTCGGTTGAGGTGACCGGAACGGTGGCCGGCGTGGCGGAAACCGGGTTGACGTCAACCCTTTCCTGGGGAGCGGCCCAGATGGGCAGGACGGTGCTCCTGGACGTCGGCAGCATCAGGATGATGGTCAGCGAACTCCGGGGCGTTGGCGGTGCTGACCCCGACGCATACCGGCATTTTGGGGTGGAACCGGCCGAGGCGCAGATGGCGGTGGTGAAGATGTACTTCAACTTCGCTGGCTTCAGGCCTATAATGAAAGGCACAATAATGGCTGACTGTCCCGGCCTGTCGGGATGGGACCTGCGACAGTTCAAGTGGGAGAAGGCACCGCGTCCGGTCTTCCCTCTGGACGAGTTGCCGGAATGGCAGGCAACGGTGTGAGAAGCCGGGGCCTTGGGGGGAACCTGCCCATGCAGGCTTGATGATCGAGGATTGACAATGAGAAT
>JAUVRU010000349.1 GCA_030597485.1 Anaerolineae bacterium | reverse complement strand
TCAAGGATCCTCTGCAGATCATCCGGAAAAGCAAACAGGACCGTTATGGCAGCGATTACAACCAGCATGGCCAGCAAGACCAGGCAGCCACATCCCCACAGCAGGCATCGACTGCCTCCCTTCTGTGGTTCCTCCTCGGCAGTGGCTGGGGCTGGAGCGGAGGCTGGTGGCGGCGCAGCCTCAGCCGGTCCGGCTGCAGGTTGAGGGGGCACTGGCTCCGCCTGCGCCTGGAATTCGAGAACATACTGCCCCATTCTGATCTTGTCTCCAGGGCTCAGCCGCTGGGTGGCGGTGACACGTGTATCGTTGAGGAACGTCCCATTGGTGCTGTTCAAGTCCTCCAGGATGTAGCGCCCCTCCTGCCAGCTTATCCGTACGTGGCGCCGTGACATCTCAGGGTCCTGCAACGAGATATCCGCGGTCTCGTCGCGACCTATCTCAGTGGCGTGCGGTGGAAGCGGGAATGAGGTACCAGTTTGTGCTCCCTGGCGTACCACCAACTTGGCCTGTGACCATCCTGATGCCATCACCGTTTGATCCTCCATGATTATCTCCTTTCAAGAGTGGTATGCGCTTTCCTGAATTCGACTCAGGCAGCTGGTAGTCGTGGAGAAGTGAACCGAACGCCGCATCAGTCTCCCTGAAACGAAACATTCAATTCGGGGTATTGTAGCAGATTTCGGGTGCTTGCGCTCGTTCCAGCTTCTGAAGATCCGTTGGAATTGCCCCCTTTGCCTGGTGTTGAACTGGTTTCCCAATGGGTCAAGTTGCCGCATCGCCAAGGCCGGAAGGTGTGCCCGCATCATCCCGGGGTCGGGGGCAATGACCCTGTCTCAGTCGCGGTGACGACGGGGCTTGACGACGGCGCTTCTGGAAGCAGTTCGGTACCCGAGTAAGGAGCTGACTCGGTCAACGCCAGCTGCTTTTCTCCGACTCTCTCCGGGTACTTGATTCGAGGGTGGAACACGCCCTGCAACATCTCGACAAACGCGCTGCGTATCTGGCCCAGGTCACGCATAGTCAGGTCACATTCGTCCAGTTCGCCACTGGACAGCCGGTCAAGAATGATGTCCCGGACGATTCCTTCGATCTCTTCTACCGAACTGGGATTGGAAGCGCGCACAGCTGCCTCGCAAGCATCGGCCAACATAACAATGGCGGTTTCCTTACTCTGCGGCTTTGGGCCTGGATATCGGTAATCGACCATGTCTATCTCAGAGGGAGCGGCTGTCTCGTCAATGGCCTTGCGGTAAAAATACTTGGTGACACCTGTCCCGTGGTGTTCGTTGATGAAGGCGCGCACGTCCCGGGGCAGCCGGTATTTCTTGGCGAGTTCCAGTCCGTCTTTCACGTGACTGATGATGATCTGGGCGCTGGTGTAGGGGTCCAGCCGATCCTGTACGTTGCCGCCCTGCATTTGGTTCTCGACGAAGAAGTAGGGCCGCACCATTTTGCCCACGTCATGGTAGTAAGCCCCCACGCGGGTCAGCAGCGTGTTGGCCTCGATTCGCTCAGCAGCCTGCTCGGCCAAGTTGCTTACCATAAGGCTGTGGTGGTAAGTACCGGGCGCCCGCAGCAGCAGCTGATGCAGCAGGGGCTGGTCCGGTCGCGCCAGATCGTGCAGTTGCAGCGATGTGGTGATGCCCAAGACGATACCCACCAGGAAGAACACGATCAGGGGGAGGCTGGCCGACAGGGCGCCGTTGGCTATCCCGGCGCTCAGCAGCTGCAGCAACCCGATGGGATCAAGCGTGCCGGTCGGAACTCGGAATACGAGCACCACCACTGCGTTGGTGAGGGCAACATAGACACCTGCCCACAGCAAGCGGTTCACGCGTTCGGTCCGCCCCATGCCCAAGATACCGGCCAAGCCGCCCAGGATCGCGTAGACAGTGAGTTCCAGGGAACCGCCAGCCACATAGCCCACGATGAGTCCCACGAGAGTGGTGACAAGAATGGCGAAGTGTACGTTGACCAATGCTGCCAGCGTGATCGACAGAGCGGCGACGGGGACCAGATAGGGGAGAAGTGTGTGCCCAGGTACCATGAATCGGATCATGGCAATGGATACCAGCCCCAGCCCAAACACGAGCCAGGCATAACGACCCTGGCCGAGAATCCGTGGCCGAAAGCGCCACACATACAGCCCGGCTATGAATCCGATCAGTGCCAGGTAGACCGCAGTGCCCACAATGCCAGGAGTCCTGGAGGCTGGTTGCTGCAACCCCAATGCCTCCAACGCCTCGATATGGCTGGGTTTGACCACGTCACCGGCGCGCAGAATGATCTCGCTTTCCTCGAACGTGATGCTGACTGGCTGCACGCTCTCGCTGGCCAGTTTCCGCTCTTCGGCCGTGCGCTCCTCGTCGACAAAAGTATTGGGCTGGATTAGGTCCTCTACAATGGCAATGATGATTGCGGCTGCTTCGTCACTGACGCCCAAGTCCAACAGGGTGGAGAGCCGCCGTCTGGCGGTAGCCAGCTGACCAGGGCGGATCTCGGCTCGCATCGCCTGGTCAAGGGCCGATACCGTCTCGGCCTTAATCACCGACCACGTCTCACTATCGGCTGCCAGCAATCGCGATATGATGCCGTCGGTTAGGACCAGATCGTTGACAGCAGCAATCAGCTCACGTCTCTCATCGGGCGAGGCGAAAGTGTCGGCTCGCACGGAGTCGAAATAGTCCAGAATCTGACGGGCGCGGGCGACCTGCTGTCGGGCGATGCGAGCGTCGGGCAAGGCGTAGATCTCGGGAATGGCCGCTTCCGCCCGCTCTCGGGCAGATTGAGTCTCGATCTCGCTGACGTAGGTGATGCGTTTGGGTGCCAGCACGTTGCGTGGGGCGACGTCACCTACTCGGAGCTGCTCGGTTTCGTCGCCGGGTGGCAGTTGAACAACCAAGACCAAGCTGCCCGCCAAGACAAAGAGCAGCCCCAACAGCAAGGCGCGGATCCAGGCTTTCCGGGGCTCCGGGGTGCCGTTGCCGGGGTTGACTCTCCCTCTGCGGCTCAAAGTTTCACTCGTCACCGGAATCATCTTTCCGCGAGGAGAAGTGGGGTATGGCATCGTCTGCTTCATAGGGATTCTCTCCCCACTGCAAATCGCCCTCACCAACAATCCCTCGCAGGCTGACCAGTCGTTGCAAGAAGTCTCGCTCACGGCGTATGATGACAAGCTCCCGCTGCAACCTCTTGGCCGCCGAAGGCTCTTCAAGCAAGCGCTGTTTCTCGTTCACGTCAATCTGTAGGCTAGAGGCAACGCGGTACGACAATTCGGATGGGTCGGAAGACAGCTGGAATTGGTCGACCGGCGCGGCCCGGCCGGAGAGCAACACAGCCAGCGTCAGATAGTCCACGAAGCTATCGGACACATCACTGACGATCTTGGGCTGGCTGTGGAATTCTGATGGCTCGTCTTCCCAGTACTCGACGGCTCCCACCAGGTAGGGTTGCTCGGAGTCGATGAACTCAACAACGCGAAAGCGCTGCTCGCCAACCGAAATGGCTCGCACGCGCCCGTCCTCCAAACGCTCCCAATTCACGATGCGGGCCACAGTGCCAATCGAGTAGGGAGCAGCGGTCATCCCGACTTCCTCGCCGGCGTAGATGAGAGCTACTCCAAAGAGCTTGTCCTGGGCCAGACAGGTCTCAAACATCACCTGGTATCTCTCCTCAAAGATATTGAGGGGCAAGACCATGTCGGGATACAGAACTGTATTCAACGGCATCAGTGGCAGTGTCTTTATGG
>JAUVRU010000019.1 GCA_030597485.1 Anaerolineae bacterium | reverse complement strand
TGAGTCTCATGCGCAACGTGGCTTCACGCGTGGCCATCATGTACCTGGGGAAGATCTGCGAGGTGGCGGAAGCAGTGGGGTTCTTCGAGGATCCCAGACACCCGTACACGCAGATGCTCCTCTCCTCAATTCCGGTGGTCTCTGAAGAGGAGGAGCGGCTCAAGCCCAAGAGGGTAGTGTCCAGCGGTGAAATCCCGAGTCCGGTAGACATTCCCAGCGGGTGCAGTTTCCATTCCCGGTGTCCGTACAAGATGGACGTATGTGACCAGATTGACCCCACAATGGTCGATATCGGCGGGGGCCACACGGTACGCTGCCACCTGTTTCCTCCGCCGAATGGAGCCAATGGTTGAGTGGCAGATGGCGGCACCGCGCATGGTGATGCGGTCTGCTGACCCTGCAAGAGCTAATCACCAATACGGAGGTTTTGTTATGAGAGTAGCCAGTGACATTGGGGGCACATTCACAGATTTGGTGTATCTGGATGAAGCTTCGGGTGAACTAGGTGTGGCCAAGGCTTCGACTACCCCAGCCAATTTTGCTGAGGGTGTCATTGAGACGTTTCACAAAGCAGATCTGAACGTACCCGACACGGATTTCTTCGTGCATGGGTCCACTGTCATCATCAACGCCCTCACCGAGCGGAAAGGAGTGAAGACTGCACTCATCACCACGAAAGGGTTCCGGGATGTCCTGGAGATTACGCGGGCGAATCGTCCCGACCTGTACAACATGTATTACACCAAGCCCAAGCCATTCGTCCCACGTTACTTGCGCCTGGAAGTGCAGGAGAGACTGAATTACAAAGGGGAGGTGCTGGATCCCCTCAATGAAGAAGACGTAGCGAAGGCTGTGGAGTTCTGCAAGAAGGAAGGGGTTGAAGCCATTGCTGTCTGCTTCCTCCACTCTTATGCCGATCCCAGTCACGAGATTCGGTGTGGAGAAATCATCAGGGAGTTGGCGCCCGAGATCCCGGTTACTGTGTCTCACGAAATCACCCAGGAGTGGCGCGAATACGAACGGACAAACACGGTTGTTCTCAACAGTTACGTTCTGCCCATCGCCCAGTTCTATCTGGATAACCTGGAGAACAACCTCTCCGGGCTGGGCATGGACAAAGTATATCACATCATGCAGTCGAACGGGGGCACGGTCACGTTTGACATGGGCAAGCGGGCTCCAATCAACACAGTGGAGTCGGGTCCTGTAGCGGGTGTTATCGGCGCAGCAGTCATTGGCAAGCTGATTGGTGAGCCCAACGTGATATCTTTCGACGTTGGTGGCACGACTGCGAAGACCTCGCTGGTGGAAAACGGCAACCCGAGGATCACGACTGAGTACAAGATTGAGTGGCGGCGTGACTATGCTGGCTATCCTATTCTGGCACCAACGATTGATATCGTCGAGATTGGCGCTGGAGGCGGATCGATCGCCTGGGTGGACAACGCCGGGGCCTTGAAGGTCGGTCCGGTCAGCGCTGGCGCTGAACCGGGGCCGGCTTGCTATGACATTGGCGGGGACAAACCCACCGTGACAGACGCCAATGTGCTGGCGGGACGGATCAATCCTGAGTACTTCCTGGGTGGTGAGATTCCGCTCAGTGTGGAGAATGCCAGGAAAGCAATGCAACCAATCGGGGACAGCTTTGGTATCAGTGTTGAAGAGGCGGCCATGGGGGTCATCCGCCTGGCAGATGCCAATATGGTGAACGCGCTCAAGCTGGTGTCAGTGCGACGCGGCTACGATCCCCGTGAGTTTGTGCTGATTGCCTTTGGTGGTGGCGGTGCCATGCACGCCGGTGCGCTGGCACGAGAGCTCCGGGTCAAGAAGGTGCTGATTCCGAACGAGCCGGCTGTCTTCTCCGCTTGGGGCATGTTGATGACGGACTTGCGCCAGGATTTCATTCGGACCACCATCCGCCGCGCCGATCAAACTGAGCCCTCTGCTCTGACTGGCATCTTCGCGGAGATGGAAGCCAACGCGATGCAGAATCTGGAGGAGCAGCACGTCAGCGAAGATCGGGTGATGTTCCAGCGCTATGCAGACATGCGGTACATGGGGCAGGAACACACGGTCAAGGTGCCTATTCCGGGTGGGCAGATCACGGCGGAGCAGATGCCTGAAATCAACGAGCGTTTCCACCAATTGCACGAGCAGTCCTACACCTTCAGGTTGGACACGTTGATACAGTTCGTGAACTACCACCTGACGGCCTTCGGTGTGGTGGAGAAGCCCGAGTTGAAGAAGCTCAACGGGAAGCAGGGGAACCTGGAAGTGGCAAAGAAAGGGCAACGCTCTGTCAATTTCGATGAGCTGGGCTTCCACAGTTGTCCCATCTATGAGCGCAGCTTGCTGCCCGTTGGCGTGTCCATGCAGGGCCCATTGGTGATTGAGGAGCCAGCCGCGACGACGGTTGTCTTTCCTGACCAGACGGTAACCCGGGATGATTACGGGTTCCTGCACATCGAGATGACAGACTGATGCTGCGGCCTCAATCGCCTCAGATCTGTGATAACCCAGGAGGATACGAATGACAAACAACGGAAACGGGGTTGATCGTTTCACCCTCGAAATCATAAAAGATGGGCTATTGGCTATTGGTGACGAGATGTTCGTCACCATGCAGCGCACGAGCATGAGCACCATCATCTACGAGACACTCGACTACGCGACCGGTCTGACTGACGCCAGAGGCAGGCTAGTCACCCAGGGGAATGGAGTCACGCTGTTCCTGGGCACGCTGGACTACGGCGTGCGCAGCGTTCTGGACAAGTTTGGGCACGATGGCCTCAACCCGGGCGATATCGTGATGACCAACGATCCCTATGCTGGCGGCGGCACCCACCTGTCAGATGTGTCGTTGATTATGCCCATCTTCTACGATGGGAAGATCGTCGCCTTTGCTGCCAACAAAGGGCATTGGACTGAGGTAGGGGGCATGGCTGCTGGCAGCTGGACCACCGACTCCACGGAAATCTACCAGGAAGGTTTGCAGTTCCCGGTCATCAAGATATTCGAGGAAGGGGAAGTTGTCTAGGGCCTGGTTGATCTGATCAGGGCCAACGTGCGCACGCCGGACATGAGCATCGGCGACATGTACGCGCAGGCGGCCGCAGTGCGGATTGCGGATCGGCGCTGTCGAGACCTGTGTGACAAATACGGAGTTGACGTTGTGTTGGCAGGCATCGACAGTCTGATGGATCACAGTGAACAGCTGATACGCCAGGAGCTAAAGAGTATCCCACCCGGCGTCTACGAAGCGGTAGACTACATCGATGACGACGGAATAGGTGATGAGTCATTCAAGGTGCAGGTGAAGGTGACAGGCGCCGAGGACACGATCGTTGTCGACTTCACCGGAAGTCACCCTCAGGTGCTAGGCCCGGTGAACGCTGCCATGACGGGCCTGCAATCGGCGGCACGCGCCATTCTGTTGGCGCTGACCGATCCCTCGGTCCCGGCGAATGATGGCTGTTTCCGAGCATTGGAAGTGGTCTGCCCAGATGGAACGATATTCACCTGCAAGCGCCCTGCGGCCGTGTCCACCTACTGGGAAACGATGCTATGCGCTGCCGACCTGATCTGGAAAGCGATGGCACCCGTGTTGCCCAAGCGTCTGCCAGCCGGGCATTTCCTCAGCGTGTGTGCACCGGTCATCGCTGGCTTGCATCCGGACACTGGTGACTTCTTCATTCTGGTAGAGCCCAGTGCTGGCGGGTGGGGCGCCGGAGCGACCAGGGATGGCGAGAATGGGCTGTTCTGTGTGGGAGATGGTGAAACCTACACGGTGCCAATCGAAGTGTGCGAGACCCGCTACGGCGTCTTGGTTGATCAGTTTGCCCTGGACATCACTGATGGTGGCGCAGGTGAGTTCCGAGGCGGACGCGGCCTGGTGCGCGACTATCGCATCACCGCCGATGAAGCCCAGCACACGGGTACCTTTGGACGTTTCAAGTTCTTGCCCTGGGGAATGGAAGGTGGTCAGGAGGGTTCGCGGAACTACATGAAGATCACGTATGCCGATGGACGCGAGCCGACTGTAATTGGCAAGATCGCGCGCCTGCCTGTGAAGAAAGGCGACGTGGTCAGCCTGGTGACAGGTACGGGCGGTGGCTATGGTGATCCCTATGCCCGGGCGGTTGAGAAAGTGGTGGGTGACGTGAAGAACGGCTACATCACACCCGAGATGGCGGAGAAGGACTATGGCGTGGTCGTAGACCCGGAAACGTTGAAGGTCGTGAAGCTGACTGGCGAGCGGGCGAAGGGTTAGGCCCGATGTAGTTGGCTTGGGAGCGGGTGGAGTTGATGACAGCCAAGGTGGCGGCTTCGGTTCCGCTGGTGCCACCATACTCAGCGCCACCCGCTCGTTGTGTGAAACCGCTTGTGAGGCGATTGTGCGCATTCTCTGGATAAATCCCGTTGGCACGGATGCCTTCGATGTCGACACAGCCAGGATTCTCGGCGAAGCCCGCCGCTCTGACACTTCTGTTCACGTGATCTCGCTTCCCCACGACCGTCCCCCTCATTTGGAGTACCACGCTTACGAATCTATGGTGATTGGCGACATTGTCCGCATCACCTATGCGCTGTCGAATCAATACGATGCGGTGGTTATCGGATGCTTCTACGACGTGGGCTTGCGCGAGGCGCGTGAGGTGTCTGGTCGGGCCGTGGTCACAGCTCCGTGCCAGTCATCTCTGGCGATTGCCAGTCAATTGGGCAATGCGTTCTCGATTCTGGTGGGCAGGCGCAAGTGGATGCCCAAGATGGGTGAGAACGTTCGCACATACGGGCAGGAGCATCACCTGGCCTCAATGCGCCCGCTGGACCTGGGCGTGCTTGACTTTCAGGAAAACCGCCGACAGACGTGCGATCGCCTGCTGGTGGAGGGTCGCAAATGCGTGGAGCAGGATGGGGCAGAGGTGCTGATTCTGGGTTGCACGGCTGAGTACGGCTTCCACCAGGAAATGCAGGAAGCCCTGGGGGTGCCGGTCATCGACGCCATCATGGCGCCTTTCAAATTGGCGGAGCTGTTGGCAGAAACAGCCCAGATGCTGGGTTGGTATCCGAGCCGCAAATGGGGCAGCGAAGCGCCTCCAGCGAAAGAGACGGGGGCCTGGAAGATGTTCGATGGTCCGTTGCCTGTGGGTAACTACCTGAAACAGGAATGAACACCGATCCATTCACTCAGGAAATCATTGGCGATACGTTGCGGGCGTCCGCTGAGGAGATGTTCCTCACGCTGGTGCGCACCAGTCAAAGCCCTATCATCTACGAGGTGCTGGACTGCGCCTGTGGTCTGACCTCGCCTGCTGGTGATCTGGTGGCGGAAGCGGAGGGCATCCCAGGTTTCATTGGCTGCCTGAGCTTCGGGGTGCGTTCATTCCTGGGCAAGTTCGGTGAGGACGAGATGCGGCCCGGGGACGTTTTCGTCACCAACGACCCCTATGAGGGTGGCGGAACCCATCTCTCGGATGTCACGTTGATCATGCCCATCCTGTTTGACGGGCAGGTAGTGGCGTACGCGGCCAACAAGGCGCACTGGACAGAATTGGGCGGGATGGCTGCCGGGAGTTGGACTACCGATTCAACCGAGATATTCCAGGAGGGGCTGCAATTCCCGGCAATTCAATTGTATCGTGAGGGAAAACCTATTGTCGCGCTGATGGACTTGATCGAGGCAAACGTGCGACTGCCGTCCATGACGTTGGGGGACATCTTTGCCGGTGTGGCATCGTTGAGGGCGGGTGAGCGTGGGGTGACAGGCATCTGTCGCAAGCATGGCATCTCGGCATTGCGGGCGGCAATGGGTACGGTGTTGGATCGCGGGCAGAAGTATGCCTGGATGCGCCTCAAGGAATTGCCATCAGGGACGTATACTGCGGAGGATTGGATTGACGACGACGGTATCGGTGACGAACCTATGCGGGTGTGCGTCGCAGTGACCATTGACGGCGAGGGCTTCACTGCCGATTTTCACGGGTCTGCGCCCCAGGCGGTGGGGCCTATCAACACCACCCGCATAGGATTGGAGGTGTCCTGCCGGGAGATTTTCAAGGCGATTGTCGCGCCCCACTATCCGAACAACGAAGGCATCTTCCGTCCCCTGCGCGTCGCCTGCCCCGATGGCACGCTGTTCACTGCGCAACGGCCAGCCCCGGTCTCAACCTATTGGGAGACCGGCGCTTACGTCAGCGATCTGATCTGGCAGGCACTCTATCCAGTCGCCAGGAACCGGTTGCCGGTGGGCCACTCGCTGAGCATCTGCGGCACGATTGTCAGCGGTGTTGACGAGGAACGGGGCCAGTTTGTGTTGGTTGAACCACAAGCCGGCGGCTGGGGGGCGACGGTAGACAGGGATGGCGAGTCGGGCCTGGTGGTGGCCGGGGACGGCGAGACGTACATCATGCCAGCCGAGGTATGCGAACAGCGCTATCCTATCCTGGTGGAGCAGTTCAAGTTCAATACCGAATCGGCGGGCGTTGGGCGCTTTCGCGGGGGTTTCGGCCTGGTTCGGGATTATCGTGTCCTGTGCCGGCAGGCGGAGTTGACCGCCACCTTTGGGCGCCACCGATTTCTGCCGTGGGGTGCTGATGGCGGCGGAAATGGATCGGCCAATACGATAGAGGTGTATCCGGTCGGGTCCGACAGCCCCGCCATCCGCCAGGGGAAAGTGGCGCGTTACCCTCTCAGACGCGGTGACAAGGTGCGCCTGATCACCGGTGTCGGTGGAGGCTACGGCGACCCCCTCACCCGCGCCCCGCAGTTGGTACGAGCTGACCTTCGCGACGGCTTCATCGATGCCAGGGATGCGCGGCACCGGTACGGTGTGGCTGTCGATCCGGACACGCTGACCATTGATGAGACCGCGACCGGGAGGCTGCGTCAAGAGAAACGAGGGGCCCGTCCTGAGTCGGAGAATGAAGGACGGGTGGGCGGTGATGATGAAGATTGATCCATTCACAGTTGAGATCATTCGGGAGCAGTTGATCGCTGCGGCTGAAGAGAGCTTCGTTGTCTTGGGCCGCAGCAGCCAGAGTCCCATCATCTACGAGGTTCTCGACTATGCGTGCGCGGTGACGGACAGCGACGGAGATTTGATCGCTCAGGCAAATGGCGTCCCTGGATTCCTGGGCACGCTGTCCTTTGCAGTGAAGACAATAATCGAGAAGTTTGACCGACAGACAATGCGTCCAGGGGACGTCTTCATCACCAATGACCCCTATGAGGGCGGTGGCAACCATCTATCCGATGTCGCCTTGATTGGGCCCATCTTCTGCAACGGGGAGCTGATTGCGTTCGGCGTGAACAAAGCACACTGGACCGAAGTGGGGGGCATGGCCGCGGGCAGCTGGACAACGGACAGCACGGAAATCTATCAGGAAGGCTTGCAGTTTCCGGCAATCCGGTTGTACCGTGAGGGGCAGCCGTGGCAGGGGCTGATCGATCTGATCGCTGCCAACGTGCGTACCCCTGAGCGCACATTGGGAGACATGTTTGCCGGTGTGGCGTCGCTTCGCAGCGCCGAGCGGCGGGTGGTGGAGATCTGTGAGCGCTATGGCTTGGGGGTCTATCAAAACAGCGTGGCCGCGATTCTCGATCACGGGGAGGTGTTGGCCCATAGAGGGTTGGCCGATCTGCCGAAGGGGTCGTTTTTTGCCGAAGACTGGATGGACGATGATGGGCTCAGTGATGATCCGATCTACGTCTGCGTAGCGGTGACGATCACCGACGAGGCGTTCATTGCCGATTTCACCGGCTCTGCGCTGCAGGTGCGGGGCCCGATCAACTGCACGCGCACCAGGCTCCATTCCGCCTGCCGGACCATTTTCAAAGCGATCACGGACCCAAAGTCACCCAGCAACGAGGGCTGGTTCAGGCCACTTCAGGTTGTCTGCCCAGATGGCACTGTCTTCACCGCCCGGCGTCCGGCGCCGGTGTCAACGTATTGGGAAACCGGTGCCTATGCGGTCGACCTGCTGTGGCATGCGCTTTTTCCCGTGCTGCCGAACCGGCTGACGGCGGGACACTCTCTGAGCGTGTGCGGCACGGTGATCAGCGGGCAGGATGAGAGTGGAGAGATCTTCATCCTGGTTGAGCCACAAGCTGGTGGTTGGGGGGCCGGTGCCACCAAAGATGGGGAGAGCGGGTTGGTGGTGGTGGGCGATGGGGAAACCTACATCGTGCCGGTTGAAATCTGCGAGACTCGTTATCCTCTGCTGGTGGATCAGTTCACGTTCAACGTCCAGCCGGCCGGAGCTGGCAGCCATCGTGGTGGCTTGGGCCTGGTGCGAGACTACCGCATACTGAGCGAAACTGCGCAGCTGACCACAACGTTCGGAAGGCATCGGTTCTTGCCCTGGAGCGCGGAAGGTGGACAGCCGGGTTCCGCGAATGGCGTTGCCGTCATCCGGGATGGTAAGGGAGAGTCGGTCATATGGAAGGGAAAACTGGCGCGCTATCCGTTGAAGCGAGGAGATGTGGCCCGTATGGTAACCGGCGTGGGTGGTGGCGACGGAGACCCGTTCGGGCGCGATCCAGAAGCGGTTCGTTGGGACGTGCAGAATGGGTTTCTGACGGTGGAACAGGCGCGGACCGTCTACGGTGTTGCCATAGGTCCTCAGACGCTTGAGGTAGACGAGGTGTCGACCCGCTATCTACGAGGGGCAAGGGGGGCAAATGACTGAATTCGAGAGACGGCTGAGCCGCTTGCGAAACGCGATGGAAGCAGAAGGAGTCGATATGGTTGCCATTGGTCCCACGGCAAACATGCGCTACCTGGCTGGATTTGCATCGCATCCCGATGAACGCGTGTGTCTGCTGCTTGTATCGTCGCAGGCAGCCAGTGTGGTGGTGCCCGGTCTCAACGCTGAGGAGTGGGCTGCTCACACTAGCTTGCCCTTGCACACCTGGGCAGATGACGAAGGACGCGATGGCGCGTTGCAAGAGGCCTTGTCGGAAAGGCTCCCGGTCAACAGGCTAGCGGTTGATGGAGCCACACGAGCTGATTTTCTGCTGGCGCTGATGGCGACGGCAGATCCACAGGAGACGATTGCGCTATCGTCGCTGAACATCCCTTTGCGCCTGCACAAGTCGCCCGAAGAGGTTGAGGCAATGCAGCGAGCGGCAGCGCAGGCCGATCGGGCTATGCAGGCAGGAATCGACGCCTGCCAGCCAGGCGTGACCGAAGCCCAGATCGCCTGGGCAATCGAAGAGGCGTTTCGACTGGATGGTGACGAGGAAGTGTGTTTCACGTTGGTGGCGTCGGGTCCCAACGGTGCTTTTCCCCACCACCATAGCGGTGACCGCCCCCTGGAGGAGGGAGATGCAGTCGTCATTGACATTGGTGCGTCGCTCAAAGGCTATAAGTCGGACATCACCCGGGTTGTGTTCTTGGGCCAGCCGCCACCCGAGTTTCTGGCAGGCTACCAGGCTGTCCTGGGTGCCAATGAGCGGGCGCGTGCTGCTGTCAGGCCAGGGATGACAGCGGGACAGGTTGACTCCGCCGCGCGCACGACTCTGGAGGCGGCAGGGTATGGGGAGTATTTCGTGCACCGCACCGGTCACGGGCTGGGCCTGGAGACCCACGAGCCGCCGTGGATCGTGGCCGGCGGCCAGCAAATCCTGGAAGAGGGCATGGCCTTTAGCATTGAACCAGGGGTGTACATCCCCGGCCAGTTCGGAGTGCGCATCGAGGACATCGTTGTTGTCACCGAGACAGGTGTGAGAAACCTGACAGGTTGCGGTCACCAGCGGGTCGTCAAGTCATGAAATCCTGGTGAGTACCTCCGGTAGACTTGATGGATTCGAGCCTTCAGGCGGTCCCGCGTGACCAAGAATCCGGCCGACGCCTCGACTCCGGATCTCGACGGACTTAAAGCGGGCCTTGTGGGTAATCGCCAAGTGAATTCACAGTGGAGGGTGAGAAGTGGTTAAACTGACCGTGATGTACAATCTCCCGCCAGGTGCCGATCACGAGGAGTATATGCGGTGGCGCACGACTGAGCACCAGTTGGAAAACGTGGCCATCCCTGGGCTTATCAAGACGGACTTCTATGTCGTTGCAGAGGCGTGGCAGTGTGAGACCCCTCCGTATCGTTACATTACCGAAGCGTATTGGCCCGACATGGAGACTTTTCGCAAGGCCTTCTTTGACCCGGAATACCAGAAGAAGTTGGCGAAATCGTTGAAGCGGATTGCCAATCCGCTATTCCTGATTTCCGAAGAGGTCTTGAGCGAGTCCGTTGAATGACTGGGACCCCGAGTCCGGAGAGAGGCGTGGCAAGGGAAGTGGGTTCCTACGATGATCTGAACGGACTGCGGCGTTCGTTGACCACTTCCAAGGAGTAGGGTACCCATGCTACGCCGCATCTTCATTGCGCTTTCGCAGAGCGAAACATTGCGCCGATTCGCCGTGCGTTTTGGCCCGGCTCGCCGCATGGCACGGCGGTTCATCGCCGGCGAGACACTGGATGAAGCGATTGCTGTCGTGCGAGAGCTGAACCAACATGGGATTCTGGCGACCCTTGATCATCTGGGTGAGAATGTCGCCACGGAAGCTGATGCCGAGCGTTCGGTGGGGGAGTACCAGGATCTCCTACATCGTATCGCAGCTGAACAGGTCCAGTCCACCATCTCGGGCAAGCTGACGCACGTGGGTCTACACTTTGGCGAGGAGTTCTGCCTCGACCCGGCGCGCGCCATCGTCCAGACGGCCAAAGCGCTGGGGATTGGCGTCGAGATTGACATTGAGGGGTCCGAATACACGCAGATGACTCTCAACATCTTTCACTGCCTGCTGAATGAATACCAGAACTTGAGGTTGGCGTTGCAGTCTTATCTGTTCCGCACCGAGAGAGACCTGGAGGAGCTGATAAGGCGTGGAACCAGCGTCCGGCTGTGCAAGGGGGCATATGACGAACCGGCCACCATCGCCTGGAGGGAAAAGGAAGGCGTAGACGCGAGTTATGCCAGGTTGGTGGATTTGATGTTCAGTGAGCAGGTGCGCAAGAGCGGGTTCTATCCAGCCGTGGCCACGCACGACCACAAACTGATTCTTCACGCTGAGCGTGTGGTGGCGGAGCTGGACGCCAGCAAAGACCAGTTCGAGTTCCAGATGTTGCATGGGGTACGGCGTGATTGGCAGCAACGCTTGACCAGGGATGGCTACCGGGTGCGCGTCTACGTACCATATGGAACTCGGTGGTACCCCTATTTCATGCGCCGCCTGGCAGAGCGGCCGGCGAATGTGTTGCTCATGGCCCGTGCTTTCCTGGGGAAGTAGATGTTGCGCGATGGCCCGGTGAGCGGGAACCCGGGCAGATGTCGCGGTCACGGACCTATAGTTCCCGCTTTGAAACAATAATCTTTGACAGGAGGCTGACGAGAATGCGAACCCCAATGATACCTGATTCCGACTACAAAAAACGAATTGCCCGGCTCCAGAAGGAGATGGTCACGGCTGATCTGGACGTGCTGGTCACCTATTCGTCGGAGTCCGAGCTGGCCAGCAGTCGCTATCTGGCGGATTTCTGGCCCTTCTTCGACTTTGCCGGTGTGGTGGTCCCACGTGAGGGGGCTCCGGCCCTGGTCACCGGCGGGCCGGAGACATACGATTACGCCCAGGAGTTCTCGCGCATCAGGGACATCCACGTTCATCCCCTCTTTGTGGAGAGCGGGGCACCAGACTGGGTGCCAGAAGTGGAGTCAGAGGACTTCAGCTCTATTCTAGCGTCGGTGTGCGAGAAGCCGCCACGCCGGATTGGGGTGACTGATTGGAACATCTTCCCGTATCCCATAATGATGGACCTGCGGCAGGCAGCCTCTGGGGCGCAGATAGTCCGGGCCGACGACGTACTGCTGCGAGTACGTGCTATCAAGTCTGAGTATTAGATGGCTGTCATTCGCAAGGCTTATTGGATCACTGAGCAGGCCATGATTGACGCGATCAACGGCCTGAGAGAGGGACAGGTAGAATGGGAGATAGAGGCCCGGGCGCGAGCGACTATGCGCAGGATGGGCGGAGAGGGTGCTTCCTATCCCATCTGGGTGTGCTCCGGACCCACCACGCATCAGAGCCTGTCCCGTTCCACCAACCGTCGCATCCGTCGCAACGAGCTGGTGCAACTGACCTTAGGCGCGCGCTACATGGGATATTGCGGCAACATGTGCCGTCCCCTATCGATAGGGGAACCGCCGGAGAAGGCGGGCAAACTGATGAGTGTGGCGCTAGAAGGCGTGGAAGGTGCCTTTCGCGACATTCGGCCTGGCGTGGCGGCGGGCGACGTCTTCAAGAACTACTATGACACGCTGGCGCGCTATGACTTCCAGGAATTCACACTGTACGGTCCGGCTCACGGCACCGGTGTCTCGGAATGCGAGGGTCTGTGGTTGGGGCGTGACAGCGACATCGTGATTCGGCCCGGCATGCAGTTCAACATCGATGTATGGCTGAGCGACGGTGAATATGGGGTACGCTACGAGGATGGCATCCTGGTCACTGAGGATGGCATCGAAGAACTGAATTCCTATCGCCGCGCGATCATCATTCTCTGATCACGGTGGACTGGGGCAGTGCAGGAGATCGGGACGAGAAAGCGTTGCCCAAGATCTTGGGCGTTGAGTGATGGTGGAGGGCGGCACAGTCGATCTGTGTCGCCTCTCGAACACTGGTTTTGCCTCGATTCCTATGGGTAGCAGGGGGATTCAGTTCGAAGACTGCCCCCGACAGTCTGGGTGACGCGGCCCGTACCGGTTGGGGGACGGTTCGGGTTTCAGCCAGATGGGTAACCCATCGTGCAGTAGTAGGCCAGATTGGACTGAGTGGCGTCCACTCGCTCGAACTGGGCTATGATTCTGCGATCACCGCGCACGCGCAGGGCGTACTGGGTGAGCGGGGGGATGGACAGTCCATTGAGTTGGTCAGCTTCATCCATGCGCACGCATACGACCCGCTCCGCACCTACCTCCACCCGGATGCCCTTGACCGGGTCCCTGTCCTCGAAATGAAGGTCAAGCTCCACGTGAGCGGGTTCTGGTCCGCTGTTCAACATCGTGAGCGCTTCGTGGCTTTCCATTTCTCCTTCCATGTTCTTCTCAGGAAGGTAACCATCGGGAAACAGCCACTTGAGGGATCCATCTCCTTGAACTGTTGGCATTGCTGCGTCTCCTTTCGTGAGGGTTGTTGTGGGACGACGGCCGGCGGCAGTTTGCGGG
>JAUVRU010000415.1 GCA_030597485.1 Anaerolineae bacterium | reverse complement strand
TCATGATTGGCGATAGAGGTTGTGGTGGGACACGTACCGGGCCACCGCTGTTGGCACCTGATAGCGGATTGAGTGGCCTTCGCGCACACGGCGCTGCAAATCGGTGGCCGAAATGCCTATTGCCGGCATTTCGGTCCAGTCCAGACGGCGGGATAATCCTGGGAGAGCGGCCTCCAAATCGGCCAGCTCGTCGTCGTAGTTGGGGCGGGCTACCACCGCCAATCGACAGCACTCGATGAATCGCTGCGGCTGATGCCAGGTTGGCAACTGAGCTAATGAGGCGGCACCCATAATGAAAAACGTCTCTTCGGCGCCTGTCTCCCACTCATCGCGCAGCCTGCGGATTGTATCCACCGCATAGTGGGGACCGGGTCGATCGATGTCAACGGTCGAGGCCGAGAACGCTGGGTTATCAGCGATAGCCAGTTCAACCATCGCCAGCCGGTGATGCATGGGCAAAACGGAGAGGCCTTGCTTGTGGGGGGGGAGCGCTGCTGGCACGAAGAGCACTCGGTCCAGGTGGAGCGTCGTGCGCGTTTCTTCTGCTGCCAGCAGGTGTCCGAAGTGAATGGGGTCAAAGGTTCCCCCGAGGATGCCAAGCCGCAAGTCGCAAACTCCCGTATGAAGAGGGGCTATACCTATGACCCCATCTAGCTACACGAGGCCGGGTATCAACGTAACAATCATCCGCCCTTCGGCCAGGTCCACCCGCTGTATCACGTCGGTGATGGCTGGCAACAGCGTCTGGCCTCTGGGGCCCACGACTACATAAACGTCGTTGGCGTTCGTGTACAGTATGTCGCCGATGCGGCCCAGGTCTTCGCCATCCACCGTGACTACGTCCATGCCCAGCAACTGGTGGGGATAATACTCATTGTCGTGCAACTGCCTGGCATCCTCAATCGGAATCTGGATCAGCAAACCACGCAGGCTTTCGGCCGATGTCCGGCTGTCGCATCCTTGGAGAGATAACAATACTCGGTCCTTGTGCCAACGGGTGCCAGTCACCTGCCGACATTGAGGGCTGTCGGCAGGGCCCACATATACCTCTTTCATCGAGTCAAATCGTTCAGGGAAGTCAGTCAAAACGCGAACAACTACTTCGCCGCGCAACCCGTGGGGACGGCCGATGCGCCCGATTGCAATGAAACGGGGCTCGGCCGGCTTTGTTATCCCGCCTGAGCCCCTCTTGCCTTTTCCGGGTTCAGTCCGGCGGGAGGATTGAGGCATCTACACAATCTCCAGTGTGACACGCTTACCATCCTTGACAGCAGCTACCCGCAAGAGGGTGCGCATAGCATTTGCCACTCGCCCTTGCTTGCCGATGACTCGGCCCATATCGTCTGGTGCCACACTCAGCTCATAGATGGTTGCACTGACCCCTTCGATTTCGCGCACGACAACAGCATCAGGTTCGTCAACCAGGGACGTTGCCATGTGCTCAACGAGTTCCTTCATTGCGGACATCGAACTTGCCTCCTTGGATGGTGAGGGCGGAGAAGGGATAAGAACAGGGAAGAAAGCAGGCAACGCAATCAAGAGTTCTCCCGCTGCAGGCCCAGTGTCCCTTCAGTCGTGCTTACGCATCTCCGTCATCTTCAGGGGTATCTTCCGGTTCCTCAATGACTTCTACACTGGGCTCCTGCTCGGAGTCTTCTTCTTCTTCTTCCTCCTCCTCCTCTTCTGTCGGTGGCGGTGTTTCCGGCACAGGTGCTTGCTCGGCTTCGGCTGCCTCCTGGAGCAGATCTTCCAGGTCCTCGCCTTGTTTCAGCCGAGCGAAACGATCCAGTGTGCCCCGACTCTTGAAGAAGCCGGCCACAGCTTCGGTCGGCTGGGCTCCCCGAGACAGCCAATACAAAGCACGTTCCTCTTCGATTTTCACGGTTGGTGGGTCTGTCCGCGGATTGTAGAATCCGATGACTTCGACAAGACGACCGTCGCGTGGTGAGCGACTATCTGCCACCACTACGCGGTAGCTGGGCTGCTTCTTGGCCCCTACACGCCTGAGACGAATTTTCAACATGAAACTTGTGTTACCTCCATATGGTTTCTTGAGACGAATGAGATTAATGTGTTGGTGACTGATCCTAGCGCAGTCCAAGCCCATCCATCAGATTGAGCGGGCCACGCTTCTTGCCACCGCTTAGCTGTTTAATGAGCCTCTGCATCTGACGAAACTGAACCAGTAATTGGTTTACTTCCCGAACGTCAGTGCCACTTCCGCGCGCGATGCGCCGCTTTCGGCTGGCATTCAGGAGCTTCGGGTGGCGCCGCTCACCTCTGGTCATGGAGCTGATGATCGCCTCCGTTTGCTTGATCTGTTGGTCGGTCCATTCGGGCGATAGGTCACGTGTTGCCCCTGCCATGCCAGGCACCATTTCCAGCAAGTGGCTTAGGGGTCCCATCTTCTTGATCTCGGTGATCTGCTCCAAGAAGTCTTCCAGATTGAACTCACCGCTCAGCAGTCGTTCCCCCGCGCGCTGTGACTTCTCCTGGTCGAGAGATGTCTGCGCCCGTTCGATGAGGGTGAGAACATCACCCATGCCCAATATGCGAGATGCCAGCCGGTCGGGATGGAACATCTCGAGATCGCCAGGCCTCTCTCCCTCTCCCATGAACTTGATCGGCACACCGGTGACAGCTCGAATTGAGATGGCAGCGCCGCCGCGTGCATCGCCGTCGATCTTGGTCAGGATAAGACCGGTAAGCCCCACCTGCTGGTGAAAGCTATCGGCAGCCCGCACCGCATCCTGGCCGGTCATCGCATCGGCCACGAGCAGGACCTCCTGGGGGGAAGTCGTTTCTTTGATCTGGACCAACTCATCCATCAGCATATCATCGATGTGCAGACGCCCCGCTGTGTCCAGGATGATGATGTCGTATGCTGCCTGACGCGCTTGTTTGACTGCATTGGCACAGATCTGGGGCGGCGGCACGCTGGTGTCCTCGGCGTGCACCGGGATGTCAATCTCACGTCCCAATACCTGCAGCTGCTCTATGGCGGCTGGCCGGCGGGTGTCGGCAGCGACCAACAATGGCCGATGGTTTGATTTCCTGAGGGACAGAGCCAACTTGGCGGCAGTGGTCGTCTTTCCCGAACCCTGGAGGCCTATTAGCATCAGCACATGGGGCGTTGGACCATCCAGGTCCAGGCGGGCCGGCGTCCCCAGAGTAGCAACTAGCTCGTCGTGGACGATCTTTATCACCTGTTGGGCCGGAGTGATGCTCCGCATCACCTCGTCCCCAACGGCTCGTTCGCGGACTCTGCCAATGAAGTCTTTGACGACCTTGAAGTTCACATCGGCTTCCAGCAAGGCCAGCCGAACCTCACGCAGGGCGGCATCCACGTCCGCTTCGCTCAGTTTGCCACGACCGGAG